>DASURJ010001007.1:0-3937 GCA_036280115.1 Gemmatimonadaceae bacterium | reverse complement strand
GCGGCTCCCGGCACTACACGGCGCTGTTCTCGAACACCGCGCGTGCCCACGAGCTTCGGAAAACGCGCGATTGGGTGGTCCTCTATTTCGACGGACGCGACGGCGAGCGGCAGCACACGATCGTGACGGCCACCACGGGTCCCTGCAAGGGCCGCCGCGTGGTGCGCGGCCGCGAGGCCGAATGCGAAGCCTACTACGCAGGCGGACGCCATGAGTGAAGACGCATTGGCCCTCCTGCACCAGATGGTGCGGATCCGCCGCTTCGAGGAGCGGTGCGAGGAGCTCTACAAGGCGGAGAAGATCCGCGGCTTCCTGCATCTCTACATCGGCCAGGAGGCGATCGCCTCCGGGGCCATGGCGTGTCTGGAGCCTGACGACGCCATCGTCGCGACCTACCGGGAGCATGGCCATGCGCTGGCGCGAGGCGTCAGCGCCCGGGCCGTCATGGCCGAGATGTTCGGCAAGCAGGAAGGCTGCAGCCATGGCCGCGGCGGTTCGATGCATCTCTTCGACACGGCCGCGCGGTTCTACGGGGGCAATGCCATCGTGGGCGGTGGTCTCCCACTTGCCGTGGGGCTCGCACTGGCCGACAGGATGCAGCGCAGGGAGCGCGTCACCGCCTGCTTCTTCGGCGAGGGCGCGATGGCCGAAGGCGTGTTCTCCGAGTCGCTCAACCTCGCCGCCCTGTGGCGCCTGCCCGTCCTCTTTCTCTGCGAGAACAACCTCTATGCGATGGGCACGGCGCTCGCGCGCTCGCAGTCGGAGACGAATCTCGCGTTGAAGGCAGCCGCGTATCGCGTGCCAAGCTGGCCGGCGGATGGCATGGACGTCGAGGCGGTGGAGCGCGCCGTGCGCATCGCGCGCGCCACGGTGCTCGCCAGCGGGGGACCGGTGTTCGTCGAGCTTCGCACCTATCGGTTCCGCTCCCACTCGATGTTCGATCCCGACCTGTATCGCGATCGCGACGAGATCAGGGAGTGGAAGAAGCGGTGTCCGATCGCGACGTACACGGCCACGCTTCGTGAGCGCGGTGTCCTCGACGACGCGGCTCTTGCCGCGATCGAAGCGACGGTGGCCGCCGAGGTGGACGATGCAGTCGCGTACGCCGAAGCCGGCACTTGGGAGCCGGTCGAAACGTTGACCAGGTGGACCAGCAGCGAGGTGGCGACATGACGGCCGCCGTGGTTCCCGCGTCCGCGTCCATCGCGCCGTCGGCGTCCGGTGCGCCGCCCGCGCCGGCCCCCGCGACGGTGCGCATGACGTATCGTGAGGCGGTCCGCGAGGGCATTCGCACGGCACTGCGCGCCGACGAGCGCGTCTTCCTGATGGGAGAAGACGTCGGCATGTACAGCGGCTGCTTCGCGGTGAGCAAGGGTTTGCTCGAGGAGTTCGGCCCCGAGCGCATCCGCGACACGCCGCTGTCGGAAGCCGCATTCGTCGGCGCGGGGATCGGCGCCGCGCTCGGCGGCATGCGTCCGATCGTCGAGATCATGACGGGCAACTTCAGCTTGCTCGCGCTCGACCAGATCGTGAACACGGCGGCGACGCTGCTGCACATGTCCGGCGGTCTGTTCAACGTGCCGCTCGTCATCCGCATGGCCACCGGATCCAGCCGGCAGCTCGCCGCGCAGCACTCGAAGACCCTCGACGGCTGGTTCGCGCACATCCCCGGGCTCAAGGTGCTCTCCCCCGCGACGGTCGAGGACGCGTTCGGCATGATCGCGCCCGCCCTGGCGGATCCGGACCCCGTCCTCATCTTCGAGAACGCGGGATTGTACAACATGGAGGGCGAGATGCCGTCGGGAGCCGGTGCCGTGCGCATCGATCGGGCCGCCGTGCGCCGGCATGGATCCGACGTCACGCTCATCGCGTATGGCGCGGCCCTCCACAAGGCGCTCGCCGCTGCCGAGCAGCTGGCAGCCGAGCACGTGAGCGCCGAGGTGATCGACCTGCGAACGCTTCGGCCACTCGACACCGCGACCATCCTCGAGTCCGTCCGTCGCACGCGGCGCGCGGTGATCGTCGACGAAGGGTGGCGGAGCGGGAGCCTGTCCGCGGAGGTCAGCGCGAGAATCGTCGAGGGAGCGTTCTACGATCTCGATGCGCCGGTGCAGCGTGTATGCGGCGCCGAGGTGCCGATGCCGTATCCGCGGCATCTGGAGCTGGCCGCGCTGCCACAGCCGGACACGATCGCGCGGACCGCGCTCGCGCTGGTTCGCGGGCAAGGCGGCTAGAGGGCTACACGAGGACCGACCAGATGCCCGAATTCCGGATGCCCTCCCTCGGCGCCGACATGGATTTCGGCCGCGTGGTGGAGTGGCGCGCTGCCGCCGGCGACCGCATCACGCGCGGAGCGATCCTCGTCGAGGTCGAGACCGACAAGGGCACCTTCGAGCTGGAAAGTCCGACGGACGGCACCGTTGCGGAACTCTTGGTCCCTGCGGGCGCGAAAGTGCCGGTCGGCACCGTGCTCGCAACGCTCACGACCAACGGAGCACAGGCGGCACCACCGCCTCCCGCGGCACCGGCTCCCCGCCCGCCCGAGACGGTGCGCGCATCGCCCGCGGCACGCCGCGCCGCTGCCGAACGAGGAATCGATCTCGCGACGATCCACGGCACGGGCCCCGACGGTGCAGTGACGATCGCGGATGTCGAGCGGGCAGCAGCCATGCATGTCGAGCCGGCGCCCAGAGTGCAGCGCGTGTCACCACTCGCGCGGAAGATGGCGGAGGACCTTCGCGTCGACCTCGACACCGTCCCGGGGACAGGCGCCGAGGGAATCATCACGAAGGGCGATGTGGAACGCGCCGCCGCCGCACGGGAGCGGCCGACGACAGCCGCGGAAACAGCGACGATGGCCGTCGTGCCCGAGGAAGCACAGGCAGGCATGCGCCGCGCGATCGCGGCGGCCGTGTCGCGCTCGAAGCGCGAGATCCCGCACTACTATCTCAGCACCGACATCGATCTCGCGCGCGCAGTGAAGTGGCTCGACACGGAGAACCTGCGACGCCCGGTGGCGGAGCGCCTGCTGCCGGCTGTGCTGCTGCTGAAGAGCGTCGCGATGGCGCTGCGGCGATTCCCTGCCCTCAACGGCTTCTGGGTCAACGGCGCATTCCAACCCGGCAGCGGCATCCACGTCGGCGTCGCGATCTCCCTCCGCGGCGGAGGTCTCGTCGCGCCCGCGATCCACGACGCGGATACCAGGAGCGTCGACGAGTTGATGCGCGCCGTCGCCGACCTGGTGCAGCGCGCGCGCACGGGAGGTCTGCGCGGCTCGGAGATGACGGACCCGACGATCACCATCACCAGCCTTGGCGACCAGGGTGTGTCCACGGTGTTCGGTGTGATCTACCCGCCACAGGTGGCAATCGTCGGCTTCGGCCGCATCATGGAACGTCCCTGGGCCGAGCACGGGATGCTCGCGGCGCGCCCGGTCGTCACGTCGACGCTCGCGGCCGATCACCGCGCGACCGACGGACACTACGGCGGGCTCTTTCTCGCCGAAGTCGGTCATCTGCTGCAAACGCCGGAGGCACTGTGAGCGACACCGGGATTCGCGCCGCGTTCTTCCGCGCTCTGGCGCGCATCGCTCCGGAAGTGGATGCCGCCGCGATACGGCCCGACGCGCCCCTCCGCGAGCAGATCGACATCGACTCGATGGACTTCCTCAACTTCATGATCGAGCTGCACCGCGAGCTGGGAGTGGAAGTTCCGGAGACCGACTACGCGCATTTCGCGACGGTCGATTCGGCCGTGGCGTACCTCGGCGCACACGCGACGCACTGACCTCCGCGCGGCTCAGAGCTTTCGCAGCAGCCCGTCGAGCGCTCCGCTGCCGGCAGTCAGCTCGTACACCACCGTTCCCGCGCGATCCACCATGAACACCGTGCCGTTGTGCGTGATCTCCCCCGTCAGCGAGTCACGAACGACTGCGATT
>DASURJ010001006.1:0-3091 GCA_036280115.1 Gemmatimonadaceae bacterium | reverse complement strand
AAGTTCGACCCGAAACGGAGTCGCGAGGACGAGCGGATCCTCCACGACTACCAAGTGTGGCGGCGCGAGCTCCGCTCGGTGGTGGACCTCGGCGCCTTCCGCAACATCCAACGCAACCTCGTGTCGGAGACCGGAGAGGGGGAGCCGATCACCATCGCTGAAATGACGGCGTCGGGGTTTCGCGTGCCACGCGTGCCTCCGCTTCTCGGCCGCACGCTACTCGACGCCGACGAACAGCCGGGCGCACCTCCGGTGGTGGTGGTCGGCTACAACGTCTGGCAATCGCAGTTCGCGGGCGACCAGGCTATCGTCGGTCGCGAGATCCGCATCGGCCGGGAGGTGCACACCATCGTCGGGGTCATGCCGCAAGGGTTCGCCTTTCCCGTCAACCATCAGTACTGGGTCCCACTGCGCGTCGATCCGCGCGTGCCGGTCGCCCCTGGGACTGGGCTGAGCGTCGAAGTCTTCGGTCGTCTCGCGCCCGGAGTGACGAAGGCGATGGCACAGGCGGAGTTGAGTGCGATCGGCCGCCATATCGCTGCCGAGGGTCCGGAGGAGCTCGCGCACCTCGAGTCGCGCATCGTCCCCTACGTCGACATCTTCGTGAACGCCGAGGCGGAGAACGAGTCCACCGTGTACGCGGTCATGCGCTTCCTGATCGCGTTGCTCCTGGTCGTCGTGGCGATGAACGTGGCGGTGCTCGTATATGCGCGCACGGTCACGCGCACCAGTGAGATCGCCGTTCGTACGGCGCTCGGTGCGACGCGCGGCCGCATCGTCGCGCAGCTCTTCGCCGAGGCGTTCGTCCTCTCGGGGCTCTCGGCGCTCGTGGGGCTGGGGATGGTCGCCATCGGCCTCCGCATGTTCGACGACTTCATGGCGAGCTCGGGGGGCGCCCCGTTCTGGATCGACGCCGGAATTTCGTTAGGCACCGTCCTCTACACGCTCACGCTGGCGGTGCTCGGGGCCGTGATCGTCGGCGTGTTCCCGGCGCTGCGGGCGACAGGCTCGCAGCTCCGTGAGGCGATCGGGAGCCTGGGGAGCGGCGCGAAGGCGCGGCTGGGTCGCACCTGGACGGCACTCATCGTCGCCCAGGTTGCGATCGCCGTGGCCGTCCTCCCGCCGGCAATGCTCAAAGGAACTCAGACGATCGGGATGGCGCTGACCCCGTCCGGGTTCGCGCCCGGCGAGTACCTCTCGACGCGTTTCTGGGTGGAGCGAGACGTGGAGGCGAGCACCGACTCGAGTGCGCAGCGCGTGGCCGCCGACAGCGCGCGCGCGATCGTAACTGAGCTGCTCGAGCGACTCGCGGCCGAGCCGGCGGTCGCCGGCGTGAGCGTCACGGGCAGCGCGCCGTGGAGCGGGGGCCATGACCGCGTCGAGGTGGACGGCGCCGATGGGCCGTCGCAGAGGGTACGCGTCAGCATGGTGGACACGAGCTACTTTCGTCTGTTCGACGTGCGCGTGCTTGCGGGACGAGGCTTCGTGGCGGCGGACGCCGCGCTCCGCGAGGATCAGCGCCCGGTGATCGTGAACCGGAGCTTCGTCACCGAGGTCGTTGGACCTGGTGACCCGATTGGCCGTCGTGTTCGCTACGTCGACCAGGGTGGTGAGGTGATGCCATGGCACACCATCGCCGGCGTCATCGAGGATTTCCCGCCCGGGGTCAAGAGCCCTGACGAGGCGAGCGCGAGGACGATGTACCACCTGGCGTTACCTGGGGAGCGGCTCTACCCGTTGCTCACGATCCGCCTGCGCGGGCAGACGCCCGAGGCGTTCGCCCCGACGCTGCGTCGCATCGCGACATCGATCGATCCGATGTTGCAGCTCTCGGGACCGAACGCTCTCGACGCGATGTACCGCGAGGACACGCGCGGGGCGGCGCGGCTCGCGCTCGTCATCGCGCTCATCACCGGGAGCGTTCTCCTCCTCTCGGCGGCGGGGATTCACGCGCTCATGTCGTTCACGGTGAACCAGCGGCGGCGCGAGATCGGCATCCGCGCGGCGCTTGGCGCGTCGGCGCGTCGCATCCTGGCGAGCGTGCTCGCGCGCGCGGTGCGGCAGCTCGCGCTCGGCGTGGGGCTCGGCCTAACGATCGCGATGGGGCTCGACGCGGTGGCCGGCGGCATGCTGATGGACGGCGGTGGCCTGCTGCTCGTCCCCGGGACCGCGGCATTCATGCTCGTCGTCGGCATCATCGCCGCCGCCGGTCCGGCGCGGCGTGGCCTTCGCGTCCAGCCGACGGAGGCGCTGCGGTCCGAGTAGGCGGACGTGTGACCTCGACATGCGGCGCGGCGCCCGCTCGCCCAACGCGTGCCTGCTCAGCCCCTGGTCATCGCCGCCGCAATGACCGCGTACGTCGTGACCCACGCCTCGCGCGCTGCGGGAGTGCGCAGTGCCCCAAGTCCCTGGTCGAGTGTCCACAAGAGCGCCTCGCCAGCCGTGGCGTAGTGTTCGGCGCGTACCCCGTAGGCGACGTGCCGCTCGCCGAGCGCAGCGAGCATCGGCAGGAGATCCTCGGGGCGGTCCGCGGAGGTGACGATGAACGTCAGCGCGTCCATCAGCTTCCGGCGCCTGACGTCGGCGCCCGTGTGGAAGAGCGAACGCAGCGAGGGGTCGAGCTCGAACAGGCGCGCGTAGAACAGCTGTGCCGCTTCGTCGGCCATCGGCGCGACGAGCTGCCAGGTACGGCGCAGCTCGGAGGCGTGCGCTGGTGTGATCGAGCCGACGGGCACCGCTCGTGGCGTGAGCGAGTCGGAAGTCATGATCGTCATGAGAGGCGCCGATGCCTCGCACGGGGCGACGATCGTCGCCCCGTGCGCTCGGCTCCGACTCAGCGGCCCCAAGCCAGGTCGTAGATATCGCTCAAGTTCCCCGTGACGGGCGTTTGAGTGCTCCCGTTTACGTTGGCGGTCGCGACTCGCTGCGAGCCGATGTTGTCGATGACCTCGTCCAATCGGAACGCGAGCTGCGAGTCGTCCGGCGAGAGCGCAAGTATGAACGCGCTCACGCCAGTCGCCAGCGGGATGCCACACACGGCCCCCTGTTGTTGCACCAGACAGAACTCGATCTGCTTGGTAAAGGAGCCGGC
>DASURJ010001005.1:0-6953 GCA_036280115.1 Gemmatimonadaceae bacterium | reverse complement strand
AGCGTTGCGGCACGCACCTCGGCGTTCTCGTTCAAGGGACGCAACGAGGACGTCCGCGCGATCGGTGAGGCGTTAGGCGTCGCGACGGTGCTCGAGGGAAGCGTTCAGCGTGCCGGCGACCGGTTGCGTATCACCGCGCAGCTCATCAACGCGCGCGACGGCTTCCACATCTGGTCGCGGAGCTTCGACCGGAACGTGGCGGACGTGTTCGCCGTACAGGACGAGGTCGCGCGCGCGGTCGTGCACGCGCTGCAGGTGAAGCTCGCGACCGGCGCGGGGGCGCGGGTCGTCGAGCATGGCACCGAAAACCTCGACGCGTACAACGCGTACCTCCAGGGACTGTTCTTCTGGAACAAGCGCACCGCCGCGGACCTCGAGCGCGCGGCGACCTTCTTTCAACAGGCGATTGCCGCCGACTCCGGGTTCGCGAAGGCGTGGGCGGGGCTCGCGGCAACCTACGTGCTCTTCACGCCGTCGGAGTACGATATCCGGCGATACTCCGCCGTCGAGGCGCTCGACCTGGCCGAGCGAGCGGCACGACGGGCGATCGCGCTGAACGGGCGCAGCGCCGACGCGTACGCCGCGCTCGCGAACGCGTTGGATCAGCGCGGCCGTCTCGATGAGGCCGAGTCGGCGTTTCAGCGGGCCATCGCGATCGATCCCCGGTATCCCACCGCGCATCAGTGGTACGCGACGACGCTCGTGAAGAAGGGCCGCATGCCCGACGCGCTCCGGTCGGTGCTCACGGCCCAGAAGCTCGATCCGTTGTCGCTGATCATCGGCGTCGAGGTCGCCGAGCATCTCGACCTCATGGGTCGAACGGACGAGGCGAGGGCGCAGTACGACCGCATGCTCGAGCGGTACCCGAACACGTATTCGCTGAACTATTTCGGCGGCCTGCACTTTCTGGTCAACAGGGAGTTCGAGCGTGCCGCGCGGCACCTCGGCTGGCTGGCGATCGACCTCGGGGCCGACAGCGCCGTGGGGCGGCGTCTCGAGGCGGGGCTCCGCGACGCAGCCTCGCGCTCGGCGACGCTGCGGGCGCTCGGCGAACGAGGTGAACGCTCCGAGTTCGCGGCCGTCACACGCCCGGCCGAAACGAGCATCGCGGCGTGGCGTGCGTTAGGTGACGACGACGCTGCGGTCGCCGCGTTCGAGCGCGCGGTAGACGGCCCGGCGTACGAGCTGATCTACATCAGTCATGCGCTCGCCGTGCTTGGTCCGGAACTGACCGCGCGTCCACGCGTGCAGGCGGCGAAGCAGCGTTTTCTGACGCGGCTTCGCGCGCGCAGTCGCTGAGGCTGACCAACCCCAGGCCCCTAGACGCCCTCACCCATGTCCAGCACGCCTTTCACTCCCGACCTCGACGCGATCCTCACCGATCGCTACCGCATCGAGCGCCAGATCGGCGCGGGCGGTATGGCGACCGTCTATCTCGCGCACGACCTGAAGCTCGGGCGTGAGGTTGCCCTCAAGGTCCTCCGTCCCGAGCTCGGCGCCGTGTTGGGTACGGAGCGGTTTTTGTCCGAGGTGAAGATCACGGCGCGGCTCGACCACCCGCACATCCTCACACTCATCGATTCGGGGAGCGCGGGCGGGCTGCTCTACTACGTGCTCCCGTACGTGCGCGGCGAGTCGCTGCGAGACCTCCTCGACCGCGAGCAACAACTCGGCGTCGAGCAGGCGCTCGTTATCACGAAGCAGGTCGGGAGCGCGCTCGACTACGCGCACCGGAAGGGCGTCGTCCACCGCGACATCAAGCCCGAGAACATCCTGCTGCAGGAAGGAGAGGCGATGCTGGCGGACTTCGGTATCGCGCTCGCGGTGCAGGAGTCGGGCGGAAGCCGGTTGACCGAGACCGGACTGTCGTTAGGGACGCCGCACTACATGAGTCCGGAGCAGGCCACGGGCGACCGGAACGTCGACGCGCGCAGCGACATGTACTCGCTCGCGTCGGTCCTGTACGAGATGCTCGTCGGCGAGCCCCCGATCACGGGGAAGACCGTCCAGGCGGTCATCGCGAAGCTCCTCACCGAGCCCGCCATGCACGTCCGGACCGTGCGTCCCACGGTTCCAGAGCCTGTGGACGCCGCCATCGCGAAGGCGCTGTCGAAGGTGCCGGCGGACCGGTTCGGGACAGTGGCCGAGTTCACCCGAGCGCTGGACGCAGCACCGATTCCCGCGGCTGGAGCGTCGGCGACGACGGTACCAGAGGGTTCGGCGCCGGCCCGCTCGCGACGGACGCTGATCGCCGCCGCGGTTACCGGCATCGCCGTCATCGGTGTGGGTGCGGCCGCATTCGCCGTCAGCCGGTCACGGCCCGTGGACACGTCCGCCGCGCTTCGCGACCGGACGCAGCTCACCTTCACGGGAAGGATCAGCGCCCCGACGCTGTCTCCCGACGGCAAGCAGCTCGCCAACTTCACGAAGGAGTGCTCGGGCGCGGACTGTCGCTACGCGATCGACCTTCAGGACGTGGGCAGCACCACCACGCGCCGTGTCCTCGAGGGCGCGACAGCGGCGTACGCGCTGGAGTGGAGCCCCGACCGGCGCAACCTCATGATGAATGGGACCATCGCCCGGCGCTACGGGACGTACGTGGTGTCGGCGTTAGGCGGAGCACCACGGTTCCTGACATCCGGCGCCGCGACGTTCTACGCGAATGGTGATTCCCTGTTGCTCGGTCCCCCACCGGCTCCCGACTCGGTCTTCACGGTCCGCATTGCGGGACTGGACGGGACGGTGCGGGACAGCGTCACGGTGGCGGGAACGGGAGCCCAGCTCGCCTCACTCGTGTCGATCCCCGGCACGTCCCGGTTCGTCGCGATGATCATCCAGCCCCCGCGTGGGCTGTGGCAGGTGCTCGATCGCAACGGCAAGGTCACCGATCGGCTTGTGAACTCCTGCACCTGCGGCGCGGCGGCATCGCGCGACGCGCTCTGGATGACACGGGCCGGGCCGACGGCCGCCGAAGCTGTCGTCCGCGTGGCGCTCGACCCGGCCACCGGCAAGTTCGCGACGCACCAGGACACCATCTACAGCGGCCGGTTCTCCAACCTCTCGGTGACTGCCGACGGCACGCACATGACCGTGGACGACGGCAGCTATTCGTTCTCGGTCATCGCGACCGACGTCCAGAATCTCGTGACGGGAACGATCCCGCCGGGGCCGCCGGTGATGCAGGCGTCGAACCGCGTCGGCGCGAGCGTCTCGCCGGACGGCCAGCGTCTGCTCATGCGCCGCAGCGTCCCCGGACCAAAAGGTGGGGATGAGGTGCGCCTGTCCGTCGCCCCCTTCTCCGGCGGCCTCGAGACACCGCTCAACGCGACGGGCACGGTCGTGGGCGCCGGCTGGGTGGATTCGGTGACGGTCGGCGTGTACTCCATGAGCGGAGCCGGCGCGCGCCTCGCCCGCATCGATGTCCGTACCGGCGCCGCCGGGAACGCGCTGCAGCTCACGGATTCCACCATTGTCGGCCCCGTCGCGCTGCCTAACGGCTGGGCGTGGTTGCCGCCACGTCGCGACCGGATCATCGTCGAGCAGGCCGGGACACGCCGCGAGATCGTGAAGCCCCCGTGGTTCTCGGGGCTGATCCAGATCGACGCATCGCGCGATGGTGCGCACCTTCTCATGATCGGCTGGGCCGCATCGACCGGCGACACGCTCGGGCTCGATGTGGTGCCGCTTGCCGGCGGACCGTCCGTGACCTGGTGGCGGACGTTCGCCGAGGATGGCACGGCGACGTGGCTCGCCGACGGGTCCGTTGCGTTCACCGTGTGGAGCAGCAGCGACGCGGCGACGCTGCACCAGGTCTCCGGCCCGGGGCAGGAGAAGGCAGTCGGGCCGATCGCCCACGTCGCCAACGCGGTGAGCCTGTCACGAGACCTGAAGCGCGCGACGATCGCGTGGCGCGAGTACCGAGGCGACGCGATGATGTATCGGGTGGTCAAGCCGTGACCGGACCCAGATGAAGGCTGCCGTGGACAGCGCCAACCGATGACCATGACTCCGACGTCGCGCCTGGACAGCCTCCGCGCCGTGCTTGGCCCGAGCTACCAGATCGACCGCGAGCTCGGGGCTGGCGGCATGGCCGCCGTGTACCTGGCTCACGACCTCAAGCACGACCGGCGCGTCGCCATCAAGGTCCTTCACCCCGACCTCGCGCAGTCGTTAGGCCGCGAGCGGTTCGTCCGTGAGATCCGGCTGGCCGCGCGCCTCAACCACCCGCACATCCTCCCGCTGTACGATTCCGGCGAGGCGGTGGACCCGGCCGACGCCACGGGCGGGAGCTTTCTGTACTTCGTGATGCCGGTGATGGAGGGACAGACGCTCCGCGACCGCCTGCGGCACGGGCGCCCGCTGCCCGTGGACGACGCCCTGCGCATCGCCACCGAGGTGGCCGACGCGCTCGACTACGCGCACCGGCACGACATCGTCCATCGCGACATCAAGCCCGAGAACATCCTGCTGCACGAAGGGCACGCGATCGTCGCCGACTTTGGCATTGGCAAGGCGCTCGTTGCAGCCGCCGAGAACACACCGACGTTCACCCAGATCGGTGTGACGGTCGGGACGCCGGCGTACATGAGTCCGGAGCAGGCGGCCGGTGACACGGTCGACGGGCGAAGCGACCTGTTCGCGTTGGGCTGCGTCCTGTACGAGATGTTGACGGGCGAGGTCGCCTTCTCCGGCCCCACAGCGCCCGCGACGATCGCAAAGCGGTTCGTGTATTCCCCGCCCCCGGTGACGTCAGCCCGCGCCGACGTCTCTGCCGAGGTAGGGGAGATCGTCACGCGACTGCTCGGCAAGGCGCCCGCCGACCGCTTCGCCACGGGCGCCGAGGTCGTCGCGACGCTGCGCGCGTCGCCGACGGTGTCCGGCCCGCGGGCCGCGGCGTCGCGGCCGACGGAGTCGGCGACGGAAAAGTCCATCGCCGTGCTGCCGTTCACGAACATGAGCGCCGACGCGGACAACGAGTTCTTCTCGGACGGGCTCACGGAGGAGCTGATCACCGATCTGTCGGGCGTGAAGTCGCTGCGCGTTACGTCGCGCAACTCGTCCATGCAGTTCAAGGCGACCACGAAAACCCCGCCGGAGATCGGGCGCGCGTTAGGTGTGCGTTATCTGCTCACCGGGAGCGTGCGCAAGGCGGGCAGTGCCCTCCGCATCACGGCGCAGCTCGTGGACGCTGACAAGGACACGCCGCTCTGGGCCGAGAAGTACAGCGGCACGATGGACGACGTGTTCGATGTGCAGGAGCGGGTGTCGCGCGCGATCGTCGGCGCCTTGCAGGTCACGCTCACCACATCCGAGGACGTGCGGCTCGCCGCTCGGCCGATCCAGAACCCCCGCGCCTTCGAGCTCTACCTCCAGGCCCGCGCCGAGATGCGTCGGTTCGGCGTTTCGCTGGAGCATGCGTCGATGCTGCTGGACCGCGCCGTCGCGATCGAGGGCAACTCTCCACCACTCCGCGCGCTGCGCGCCTTCATGGAGTTCTCGAAGGTGCGGGGCGGAACCGCGACCGACCTTCGCCCGCTCGACGTCGCCGAGTCCGAGGCGCGAGCACTCATCGAGCTCGTACCCGACGCGCCGTATGGCCACGCGCTCCTCGGCTTTGTTGCCTACGAACGTGGACAGCTGAAGGAAGCCGCTCGGCACCTGACGCGAGCGATGGAGCTCGACCCCGCGGACGCCGATGTGCTGTTCATGCTCACGATCACGATTCAGGCGGCGGGCCAGATCGAGGCCGCGCGGGAGCTCGCGAGGCAGTTTCACGAGGTGGACCCGCTCTCGCCGTTCTCGGGCGCCATGCTGTGTGTGTGCGAATGGTTCTCGGGGTGCGTCGGCACGCATCTCGACGCCCTGGAACGGGCCCTCTCGCTCGACCCCGAGAACCCGATCATCCGATGGGCACTCGGCTACACCTACGCACTGATGGGCCGCTTCGACGATGCCAGCGTGCAGGTGCAGTGGCTGGTGGCACACACGCCCGAGCTCTCGTACACGACGCAGCTCTCGGCGCTGCTCGACGCCGTCGAGGGACAACACGAGGCGGCATTGGCGGCACTCGCCCGTGTGGACCGCGCCGCGCTCGACTCGCATCACACGTTCCATCTCTCCGAGTCGGTCGCAATGGCAGGGGACACGGGGCGCGCGCTCGAGCTGCTGGACTGGGCCGTGGACCACGGCTTCTACCCGGTCAGGTTCATCGCCGAGTTCTGTCCGTTCATGGTCCCGCTTCGCGGGCTGCCGGAGTTCGATCGGATCGTCGCGAAAGCGGCACGTCGCGTGGCCGCGTTCACCGAATAGACCGGAAATCGCTCAGAGCTTTTTCCTTGCGAGGGCGTCATGGGCTTTCCCGCACCTGCAGTATTGCTCGTCGCCGCAGCATTGGTTCAGGAATCGGTCACGCCGCCTCCGCCGCGCCTCCCCTTGCCGCGGCCGGTCGCGAACGCGCCGATCGCTCACGTCAATGACAATCGCCACCCCGCGGGCACTCTGTCCAACGGACGGCTGACGCTGTCGCTCGACGTCGTCGAATCGGCGTTTCAAGCCGAAGGCGATCACGATCCCATCGTGCGTGCGCTGGCATTCGCCGAGACGGGCAAAGCGCCAGAGATACCGGGCCCACTTCTCCGCGCGCCGCTGGGCACGGTCGTGCATCTCACGGTGCGCAACCGGTCGGACTCGGCGGTGATGCTGGGCGGGCTGCGCCCATCGCTTCCGGCAGGGCGTGACACACTCCACATCGCCGCGGGCGGGACGCGCGAGCTCACGTTCAGGCTCGACAAGGTCGGGAACTTCTTCTACTGGGCCGTGCTCAAGGGGCTCAACAGCTTCGAGGATCGGTACTGGCTCGACTCTCAGCTCACGGGTGCGCTCATTGTCGACGCGCCCGGCGCGTCACCGGCCGCGAACGAACGCATCTGGCTGATCACCGAGTGGTTTCTTCA
>DASURJ010001004.1:0-2605 GCA_036280115.1 Gemmatimonadaceae bacterium | reverse complement strand
TTCCACCATGACGAAACGGACGAGAATTCTCGTCATCTTCGGGATCGTTCTCATCGTCCCGCTCCTCGCGCTCGCCATCCTCCCGTTCGTGTTCCGGGATCGGATCGTCGCGCGAGCGAAAAGCGAGATCAACGAGACGGTCGACGCACGAGTCGACTGGCGAGACGCAGGCCTCTCGTTCTTCGGTGACTTCCCGAACCTCACGCTGAGCCTCGACCAGTTGAGCGTCGCCAATACCGGGCGGTTCGCCGGTGACACGCTCGCGAAAGTCGGGACGCTGAACGTCGTGCTCGACCTCGGCAGCGTGTGGCGAAACTATCGGCGCGGCGAACCCATCATCGTGCGATCCGTCGCGCTCGACCGTCCGGTGCTCGCGCTCCGGGTCCTCGAGGACGGCACCGCGAACTGGGACATTGCCAAGACGACGCCCGAGACGACAGCCGACACGTCGAGCCCCGTCGCCGTCACGCTGCGCAGCCTCGAGATCCGGGACGCGTCGGTCTCGCTCGACGACCGGCAGTCCCGACTCGTGGCCTCGCTCGCCGGCTACCGGCAATCACTCAGCGGAGACTTCGCGCAGGACGTCTTCACCATCGAGACGCTCGCGCACGCGGACTCGGTCTCGCTCACCTTCGCCGGCATCCCCTACCTCACCAAGGTCATGCTTTCCCTGTCGGCGGACATCAATGCCGACATGCGGACGAAGACGTTCACCTTCGCCGAGAACGAGCTGCGGCTGAACGAGCTCCGCCTCGACTTCTCCGGCTCGACGAGAATCGGCGAGGACCGCACAACGCTCGACATCGCGTTCAACGCCCCGCGTACCGACTTCAAGCACATCCTGTCGCTCGTTCCGGCCATCTACGCCGAGGACTTCCAGTCGATCAGGACGTCCGGCGCGGTCAGCGTGTCCGGGAACATCAAGGGCGACTATGGCGAACAGGCATTCCCATCGTTCGCGGTGAACGCGAAGGTCGATAACGCGAGCTTTCAGTATCCCGACCTTCCCCTTCCCGCGCGGGACATTGCGCTCGATCTCGCGGTGCGGAATCCGGGTGGTGACGTCGACAGCACCGTCGTCAATCTCGACCGGTTCCACGCCTCGATCGGAGGTGAGGCTGTCGACGGTACGATGGTCCTTCGGACGCCCGTGTCGGATCCGGACGTGGACCTGCGCCTGGCCGGACAACTCGATCTCGCCGATCTGCGACGGACCGTGAAGCTCCAGGGTGTGAAGGAGCTCGCCGGACGGGTTGCCGCGGACGTTGCCGTGCGGACACGAATGTCGTGGGTGGACCAGAAGCAGTACGACCGTGTCACGGCGCGCGGCAACGTGAACGTCTCCGGCCTCACGGTCAACGCCGATGACCTGCCCCACGCGCTCGCGATCGACGAGGCGAGACTTCAGCTCACACCCCAGCGCGCCGAGCTCCGGTCACTCACGGGGCGCATCGGGTCGAGTGACCTGCGGCTCTCGGGATACCTCGAGAACCTTGTCCCCTTCGCCCTCCGCGGCGACCCGCTCCGCGGCAGCGCGACGCTCGCGAGCCGGCGCTTCGATCTCAACGAGTGGCAGTCGGACGACGACAGCCTCGAGGTGATTCCCGTCCCCGGGAACATCGACCTCGCGCTGGACGCGACCGTAGACGAGTTGATCTACGGCAAGCTTTCCATGACCGACGCGCGCGGCGGGCTCCGCGTGAAGGATGAACGCGCCACGCTCGAGCGCTTCACCATGAACACCCTCGGTGGTGCGTTCAGCGTGACCGGCTTCTACGAGACCACCGACGTCGCCCGGCCGACGTTCGACGTCAACATGCAGATGAAGTCCGTAGACATCCCGTCCGCGTTCGCGGCGCTCACGACGGTCCAGGTGTTGGCCCCGGTCGCTCGCTACGCGCGCGGCACCGTCTCCACGGACCTTCGCCTGGCCGGTGCGCTCGGGGCGGACATGACGCCGCTGTTCGACGTGCTCACGGGACGTGGATCGCTGCAGACGTCGGAACTCGTCCTGCAAGGGTTCCCGGTCATGGTGCGGTTGGCCGACGTCCTGAAGATCGACCAGCTCAGAAATCCGACACTCGATGCCCTTCGCGCGTCGCTCCAGATCCGCGACGGCCGCGTGCACGTGAATCCGTTCACCGTGAACGTGGGCCAGTCCCTGCTTCGGGTCGCAGGCTCGCACGGGATCGATCAGTCGCTGCAGTACACGTTAGGCCTCCAGCTGCCACGCTCTGCGCTCGGCGCGGACGCGAACCGGGTGATCGCCGGTCTGATCTCACGTGCCGGCCGGACCGGGGTCGACCTGCAGGCGGCCGACTCGGTGGCGCTCGACGTGACGGTGGGCGGCACGCTGACGAACCCCACCATCCAGACGAACCTCGGTGACGTGGTGGCGTCGGCGGGCGAGCAGGTGAAGGAGGCCGTACGGGAGGAGGTCGCCGAGCGGGTCGACTCCGCGAAGGCGCGCGCCGATTCGGCAGCGGCCGAGGCGCGCCGCCGGGCGCAGGCGGAGGCCGAGCGTCTCATCGCGGAGGCTGAGCAACGGGCGGCAGCGATCCGGGACGAGGCGAAGCAACTGGCGGATCGCGTTAGGCAGGAAGGC
>DASURJ010001003.1:0-9532 GCA_036280115.1 Gemmatimonadaceae bacterium | reverse complement strand
GCAGAAGGAGAGGGTACGACGGAAGGAGCCCCGCGCGAAACTCGGACGGCAGCCGCATCACGCGCATTCGACCGGGGTTCGAGAGGGCGCGAACAGCGCGGGCCGCGCCATCCTGCAAAGCGCGACGGACGAGGTCCGTCGCGAGGGGTGTGACGTCGGTCGGTGCCGTCATGCGCTTGACCACCACGTACTCGAGCCAGGGCATTGCGTCCGCTAACGTCGAACGAAGTCGGTCATCGCCCGACGCGAAGATGACCGGAATCCCCACGGTGCCGAAGTTGAAGCCTACGAGCTCCGTTTCCGTTACGGCCCGCCCGTCGATGATCGGCGAGATGCCTGAGCCGAGGGTATGCGGGGAAAAGCCACCGCTCATCGGCTTGTCGTGCATCGCGACGGTCACCACCGCGTCGTACGCGGGCGTCGGTACGCTCCAGCCTCCCGGCTGCTCCGGGTTCGGCGATGCCATCACGTAGGCCGTGTTCGCCCGCTCGCCGGTGACAATCCTGGCTCGTCGGTCGAGGCGGTCGCGCGGCACGAGCGTGTCCCCGCCCGTGCCGTGGATGTTCTTGACATCGACTTGCGCCACGCCAGCCTCGAAGAGACCTGCCACGACGGCATTGACGTCGTTGACCACGCTCGAACGCCCGATCGCAAAGGAATCAGGCATCGCCGGGTTCATGGTCGGGCCGCTGAGAACGCCGGAGGCTCCCTCCATGTCATACAAGAGGAGAATTCGAAGCGGCGCGCGGGTGGTGTGAGGCACCGCTGCTCGAGCGTTGTCATTGACGGCAATCGCGATGACCGCGACCGCGACGCCAAGTCCGGTGACGCACGATCGTCGCAGAGGGTGGCACGACAGTACACGCTGCATCTACGTCCCCTCCGGATGGGACGGGTCGGCGCTGATCGTCGATCGCGTCAGCGGCGTCAAAAACGGAAGGGGTGAAGAGCAGACGTCGCCGCTTCCGGTGATGCGGCCGGGTGTCACGGTGGGCAGAGAGGGGAACCGCGAGTAGATCTCGCGGCGGTTCTTCGCGCCGCGAATCCGCTCGCCGCTCTGCGGCCAGTCCATCACGATGTCGTCGGTGAACACGGCGTCGAGCGCGGCGAGGTCGCGAGCGTTGATGGCCGCGGCCAGTGCGTCGATCACGTCAGGATGCGCAGTGTCGTTCATCGCCTCACCCGTTGGAGCGGTGTCACGTTCCTATCTGGGAGCGTACGATCCGGTTCACGGGCGGTTTCGCAGCTGGTCCCCGCGCATCCCGAACCGACGCCCGACAAACGCCATCGCGTCCGCCGCATCTTCCATCCAGCTGTCAGGCCCGCGATCGCCGAGATGACCGCCCACGTCATGCGCGCGCAGCAGAATCGGCCTGTCACAGCTCTGCGCTGCCTGCAGCGCGGCGGTGAGCTTGAGCGCATGCCACGCTGGCGCACGATCGTCGTTCAGTGCCGTGATTATCAACGTCGCCGGATAACACGTGCCCTGCTTCACGCGGTGTAGCGGCGAGTAGCGGTAGAGAAACGCGAACTGCACCGAGTCACTCACGTGTCCGAACTGTCCGCGATGTCGGCCGCGGTCATATCGCAAGTTGTCGGTCAGCGGAACCTCGGCGACCGCCGCGCCGAAGAGATCGGGCCGTTGCGTGATGGCGGCACTCACGAGCAGCCCGCCGTTCGACCCACCACGTATCGCGAGTCGTTCCGGCTTCGTGTAGCCATTCTCGATCAGCCACTCGGCGGCGGCGATGAAGTCGTCGATCGTGGTTTGTTTCCGATCGAGAATCGCCGCCTCATACCAGTCGCGACCGAACTCGCCCCCGCCGCGCAGACTCGGCACCGCGAAGACGCCGCCTGCCTCGAGCCATGCCACCACATTCTCGGCGAAGTCCGGCAGCATCACCGTGCCCGACGCGCCGTATCCGAGCATCAACACCGGGTGCGAGCCATCGAGCGAAATGTTCTTCCGATGCACGAGGAACATCGGCACGCGAGCTCCGTCTTTCGACGTGTACCATTGCTGCGTCGTGACATACGACGCCGCATCGAAGTCACTCGAGATCGTGTGCCTGACGCGCGCCGCGCCGGTTAGGACATCGAACGTTGTGCGAGTTGGCGGCTGCAGGAACGAGCTGGTGCTCACGATCAGCTCGGACTCCTGCTCTCCACTCGCGATCTGCAGCACGCTCGAGAACGGTGGCAGATCGAGAGATCGAAGCAACTCGCCGCCGTGGGAGAAGACCCGGATCAGCGGCTGCGCGTCGGCGAAATAGACGGCGACCCATCGATCGTCGATGTGGTGCATGGCGTGCAGCACCAGCTTCGCATCCTCGGGAATCACATCCCGCCACTTCTCCGGTGCCGGGTCGCGCACGTCGAGCGCGACGAGTCGCTTCCGCGGTGCGCCGCGATCGGTCATCACGAACAGCGTCGGGCCATCCGACGCGACCACGCGATACCCTGCGATCTTGTCCGCGATCAACGGCGTGACCGGATTCGTGATCGCCGGCACGGGCCCTTGCCCCAGGTCCAGCAGGTGGACGCGGCTCAGCACCCATGCGAACGAATCCCAGACTGCGCCGGAGCCCTCCGCGATGACGAGGTACCTGCCGCTCGACGCATACGAGATGTTCAACACCGATTCGACGCTGCCCGGCGGTGTTGCGAACAGAACGCGGTCCGCGGACTGTGGCGTATCGATGGTGTGATACCGAACCGATGGCTCGAGCAGCATGACGCGATCCTCGTCGCTGCCGCGCCTCTGATGCACGTAGAAGAGGCCGCGACCGTCGCGCGACCAAAGTGGAGCGCCACCGAGCAGGCCCTCGAGCACTTCCGGCAGGTCTGCACCATCGGCGACGCGGCGGATGCGCGTTTCCACCCATTCGCTACCGCCTTCGGAAAGCGAATACACGATGTGCTGGCCGTCGGGCGATACCTGCGAGCGCACGAGGCGCTTCCGGGGTGGGAGCGTGCGCGGATCGATGGTCGGGGGCCTCGCACCCACCGAATCGTCAGCGCCGGCGCGCTCGAACCGGTACCACACCTCGGCATGATGCCGCATGCGTTGGAGGAACCAGTCGTGCAACGAGTCCCCGCTCACGACTTGCGAGACGAGCGCGTTCTGGGCGGTCGCCCATCCACGCACTTCGGGGGTGCCGACGCGCTCGAGCCAGCGGTAGGGATCGGCGACGCGCGTCCCGTGGTACACGTCGACGACAGTGTCCCTACGAGCGCGGGGATATGCGAGCGCTCCCGCAGCGCCGCGCGTGCTACTCGAATCGCACCCGGCGAAGAGGGAAACAGCGAGGGCGGCAATCACGATGCGCATTTGAAGATGATACGACAGGCTCGGCCTCCCCGCAGTAAGCTGAGTGGGTAGTCAGCCTCCGTCCCGTCTGCACCGGTCAGAAATCCGCCCCACGGACCCATGGCGGTCCGCGCGAACGAATACGCCGCGCCGGTGTGGGGCAGGGCAGCGCCCATCTCGGCGATGGCGAAGGTGAGGCCGAGGTACATGACGCCGACGATGATCGTGGCCAAGCCACGCTGGGGCCGGCCGGCAAGCACGCTACGGCCTGCCGGCGCGACGCGCGCGGTCCGCCTCCCAGTCGACGAACGGGCCATCGAAGTCCCTGAGATGCGTACCGTCGAACGCCCAGACGCGCGTCGCGACCTCGCGCAGAAAGGCACGGTCGTGACTCACCAGGAGCACCGAGCCGTCGTATTCCTCGAGCGCGTCCTCGAGCGCCTCGATGTTCTCCACGTCGAGATGGTTCGTCGGCTCGTCGAGGATGAGGAGATTGGCGCGCGCGAGCGTCATGAGCGCGAGCGCAACGCGCGCCCGCTCGCCGCCGCTGAGCGTGCCGATCACGCGCTGCACCTCATCACCGCTGAAGCCGAACGCGCCGAGGCAATTCTGTATCTGCCCTCGACTCCAGAGGGGTCGCTGATCCTGGATCGCATCGTACAGCGTCTTGCGGAGCGGCAGGTCGGCGAGGTCCTGCCGGAACCACGCGGCCGTGATCGATCCGCCGATCTTCACCTCGCCGCCCGCCGGTTGCCGATCGCCGATGATCGTGGAGATGACCGATGTCTTGCCCGTGCCGTTCGGCCCGACGAGGGCGACGAAGTCGTTCCGTCGCAACACGGCCGTAAAGTCCTCCACGAGCACCCGGCCGGGCACTTCCACGCGCAGGTCCTTGACCGCAATCACCTGGTCGCCGCCGCGCTCGGCGACCTCGAAGGTGAGCGACATGGCCGCCGGATCGCCAGGGGGAGGCGCGAGACGCGGCAGGCGCTCGAGTCGCTTGCGCTTCCCTTTCGCCTGAAACGAGTTGACGCCCGCGATGTTGCGCCGGATGTACTCCTCTTCCTTCTTCACGTACGCGCGCTGCTTCTCCAGCTCACGCTCTCGCGTCAGGCGCCGTTCGGCGCGCTGCGGAACGAACTCGGAATAGTTGCCCCTGTACCATTCGCTCGTGCGACCCTCGACGTGCAGGATGTGCGTGCAGATGGCGTCCATGAACGCGCGATCGTGCGACACGACGATGACGGTCTCGTTCGCGTCGTTGAGCCAATCCTGAAGCCAGGTGGTGGTGTCGAGGTCGAGGTGATTGGTGGGCTCGTCGAGGAGCAGCAGGTCGGCCGGCGCGATGAGCTGTGCGGCGAGGCCGACGCGCCCACGTTCTCCGCCCGAGAGCGACGACACGAGACGTGTCCTGGACTCCTCGGCATCGAAGCCCAGCCCCTGAAGTACGGCATCTACCCGCGCGTGATAGACGTAGCCGCCGAGGTCGGCGAAGCGCTCCTGGGCGTGCCCGAAGCGCTCGAGGAATTCCTCGGTGACACGCTCGCCGAGCTCACCCAGCTCGATTGCCTGTTGAGCGATCTGGTGCTCGAGGGCGATCACGTCGCGCCATGCTGCCGCACCCGCCTCCCACACGGTGCTCGCGCCCTCGAACGCGCGGTGCTGGTCGAGCAGCGCGTGCCGTAGTCCGGGTTTGCGCGCAACGCTCCCCACCGTCGGTTGGAGCTCGCCGGTGATGAGCTTGAAGATCGACGTCTTGCCGGCGCCGTTGCGCCCGATGATGGCCCACCGCTCGCCCTCGGCGACGGTGAAGGTGACGTTCTTGAAGAGCTCGGTCGCGCCGAAGGAGACGCCGATGTTCGAGAGGGAGAGGAGAGTCACGAGACGCGGGGAGGCCGGCAACGGAAGGGGCGCGGAACGCGGTGCAGCCCGAAAAGTTACCAGCTTGCGGCGCGCGTGCGCTCACCGCTTCGGTGAACGGACTCCCGCGAGCGCTTCGGCGAGTTGCTCGATGTATCCGTAGCTCCAGTACTGGAGCACGGGGCGCGTGCCCCACTCGTCCTCGCGCGCGACGCGTACGATGTCGGCGCCGATGAGAACATTGGCGCCGAGCGAATAGGCGGAATTCAGCTCCGGCAATACGAACCCGTCGAGGTCGAGCGGGCGAACCCCAAGGACCTCGCCGCCGACTTCGGTGATGGCCTTCAGGTGCATGGCTCCGTAGCGCGCGATGCCGGTACCGGCGATCGATTCCGAGGTCGGCGGCGCGTCGCCGATCCAGTCCTGGAGGCCGCCGAAGAACGCGGTCCTCGTTTTCCCGAGCTGGGAGCAACGGAGTTGGAGGACGCGACCGCACCCGAAGTATCCGCCGCGGATCGGGACAGCCCAGAACTGGCCGGGCTCGAGCGAGGCGGTCGACTTGGGACGAAAGGGATATGATGGCGTGCGAGGCATGGCAGCGCGGAACCGTCTCAACCTAACGAACGACGGGCTCCGAAGGTTACTCTGCGTGTTGCGCGTCTACGTCGAGCCACTACCGGACTGCGGATGCGGCCTGGGACAGCAGTCGATCGAGAGCGGGGCGACGAAGGAGACGGCCGTGGAGTATGACGGCGTGAATGCGGCTGACATTACGAATGTCGGCCACCGGGTCGGCGTCGAGAAGGACGAGGTCCGCCAGCTTGCCGACGGCGACGGTGCCGGTCTCGTTCTCGCTGCCCAGGAACCGGGCGGGCGCGATCGTCGCCGTCTGAAGTGCTTCCAGTGGCGACAGCCCCGCCTGGACCAACAGTCGCAGCTCGTGGTGCAGACCGAAGCCCGCGACGACGTAATCGTTCGTCGGATCGGACCCGGCCAGCACGCCGACGCCCGCGCGAACCATCCCCTGCACGAGCTCGAGGCGTTTCCCGAACAGCGCCCGATCGTACCGAAAGTCAGCCGCGCTGACAGCGCCCAGCCGCTTTTCCCACTCCAACCGAACCGCGTTAGGCACGTACGCGAGCGCCGCCTTATCGGCGGGCCCGCTGTCAGGGTGGAACGCGTAGGGCCAGAGGACGGCGAGCGTCGGCACGTGCCACGTGCCGTTGCGGACGAAACGCGCGAAGAGGGGGGCACACCGCGCAGCGCTGACCGACGAGATCCATGCGTCTTCCAGACCGATCTGGATCGCCCGAATCGAGTCCTTGGGCATGGTCGATGACGTGTCGACGGCGTCCCATCGCGCGAACAGCGAGTCGGTGAGCGGTGAGCATGCCTCGGGCAATCGCCGGAGGTGCTCCATGCTCCGCTGCCCCGCATCGGACGCCTCGGCGGGCGTGACACTCTCCGGTACGTGCCCATCGAACCGGAGGCCCACACGACGCGCCTCCTCCGCGGCAGCGAAAAAGATTTCGCGGGGGAGGCGGTCGTCGTGGACCTTGATGAAGTCCACGCCGCGCTGTTTCGCGGCCTGCACCATCGCCCTCGCCTCGGCCTCCGAGCGTACGTGGACCGATCCGGGCCACGGATTGTCGCCGCGATCCATCTGGGCGCTCGAGGCGACGATCCACGGGCCGAGCAGCCGGCCCGCCGCAATGTCCGCCCGCCAGCCGCGCACGAGCGCGATGGTCGGCGGGCGCCAGAACGTGCTGTCCCGATCGGCGCACACCGTCAGGCAGTCACCGGTCATGTCGCGCACGCCGGTCACGCCGAAGGCGACGTAGAGGGGGAAGATGTTCTCGCGCGTCTGCCGGTCGGTCCACGAGTGGGCGTGCATGTCCCAGAGACCCGGGATCAGGTAGCGCCCTGTAGCGTCCACGACCTCGGCGTCAGGCGGAACAGCAGTCGTCGTTGATGGGCCTACGTGCGTGATCCTGCCGTCATCGATCACGACCGTCTGATCCTGCGAGGCGGGGCCGCCGGCGACGTCGACGATCGTGGCGTGAACGATGGCGATTGGCCGCAGCGGCGTAGCCGATGGCGGAACGTCGCGCCGCCCGCATGAGAGGGCGGCGAGCGTCAGGAAGAGCAGCATGCCACCCTGGGAGTTCATGCGCTACGTAATAGCGCACGAGAATGCGCTTTCCAAGACCCCTGTCCGAACCCCTTGTGGGCCATCAATGCCCAACAAGCTCGTTAGGCGCCGCCATTCGACCGAACGTGAGTCGGGTGGCGTCGTCCGTGTTCGCTCCCGCGTCAGGGAGAACGCCGCCGCATGGCCATCGTCCAGTTGGTCTGTCACGTGCGACTGCTGTCGGACGAAACGGACAGCGACCATTGTACGGACCGCTCGTCGATGTCGGTGAACGTGATGCGGCCGGTCCGCGCGCCTCCGGGGGGTGGTCCACGTTCGATAGAAATCGCCGCGACCGTTCACGAACGTACCCGCGTACGGATCGCCGAATGCGGGCGTTCGCGAGTCCAGCCAATGAATCATCCACCGTCCGGACGAGCGGTCGTGCGCGCGCGCACTCGGACCATCCAGTGGTTGCGGCGTCGTCATGCAAAGCGCTCCTAACGACTGAGCAGGTGCTAACGCAGGCCCATCTCCCGGTCGATCCGCTGAGACAGGCGGGCGAACCGGGGGTCGGCGCGCACCGGGTCGAGCGCCGGGTCGAAGCGGTTGCCGCGATGCGGCCAACGCCAATCGGCGCGGTCGAACCACGCGAACGCGCTGTCCGGCTCACGGAGCGCCACGTGCGCGCGCCCGATGGAGAACGCCGCGTCGCGCTTCCGCGGTCCGTCGGGGAGCGACTCGACCTCGCGCAGGATCCGCCGCGCCTCGTCCCGGCGGCCGGCGAGCGCCACGGCGTACGCGAGATCCGCCCGGAAGTCCGGGACATGCGGGACGGCGTCCGCGACGCGGCGCAACTCGCGCTCCGCTTCGGGATACATCCCCTTCATGGCGTAGATGACGCCGAGGGCCCGACGTGAAAAGGGATGCCTCGGGTCGATCTCGAGCGCGAGGCGGTTCTGCGCGATCGCGCGGTCGTAATCACGCGCGAGCACGAGCTGGTCGGCGTAGTTGCCGCTGCCCGCGAGGTTGAACGGGTCCATCTCATAGGCGCGGCGGCCCTCCCGCACCGCGTCGTCGATGCGACCGGTCAGCCCCAGCAGCGCCCCGTACCAGTTGTGAGCCTGCTCGTCGCCGGGGTTCAGCTCGAGGGTGCGCAGCAGCTCGCGCTCCGCGGCGGGCCACTTGCGCTCCCACCAGAGCAGGATAGCGAGTGCGCGGTGCGCCAGCGCCGAGTTGTCGTCGAGCGCCACCGCCCGCTCGGCGGCCCACTTGAGGTTGGCGTACGTCTCCGCTTCGCGGTCGGCGTATCCGGCGACATACTGTGCGTAGCCGGTCAGGTACACGACCGCGAGCCCGGCGTACGCGTCGGCATACGTGGAGTCCCGCTCGATCGCCTGCCGGAAGTACGCGACGGCATGATCGTGCCCTTCCTTCGTGCGCTTCTGCCAATGGTAGCGCCCGCGCAGGTACAGCTCGTACGCCTCCGGGGCGCGCGTCCCGCGCGCCCTGGCCGCACGACCCTGGCTGCCTAACGTCACCTCGAGCGCGCGGCCGACCTCGCGGGCGATGTCCTCCTGCACGGCGAAGACGTCCACGAGCCGGCGGTCGTAGCGTTGCGACCAGAGGTGCTCGTCCGTGGCGGCGTCGATGAGCTGCGCCGTGATGCGGACCTGGTCGCCCTCCCGGCGCACGCTCCCCTCGAGCACGTGCGCGACACCCAACTCGCCCGCGATCTGCCGCAGCGGTGCCCCGCGCCCCTTGTAGTGCATCGCCGACGTCCGCGAGATCACCTTGAGCGTTGGCACGGCGGCGAGCTGGGTGATGATCTCTTCCGTGATACCGTCGCTGAAGTACTCGTTCTCTGCGTCCGCCGTCATGTTGACGAAAGGGAGGACGACGATCGAGCGCTCCCGCCGGTCGGCACGCGACCGGTTCGCCCACACGCCCCAAGCGGTGCCGAGCACGCCCACGGCGGCCACGATGGCGATTGCGATTCGCAGCCGTCCGCGTTGACCTGCGCGCTGCGCGGCCATGGAGGCCGGCACGCTCGGCGGATCGATCCGCGCGACCGGTTCCGGCGCTGGGTCTCCTACGCTCTCCGCAACCGGCTCCGGCGCTCTGGGTGGCGGGTCGCGCCGCAGCCCCTCGGCCAGCTCGGCGATCTCGGGCGTGAGCGGCAGGCCAAGCTCCTCGTGGAGGAGTCGCTGGTGGACGGTGGCATGGTGGAG
>DASURJ010001002.1:0-4965 GCA_036280115.1 Gemmatimonadaceae bacterium | reverse complement strand
CGTACGTAGGCCGCCTTCTCGGCGATCGACGCCGAGTCGTCGTACGTGATCCAGACGCCTGTTGCCGCGTTGTAAAGAAACGGCACGCGGGCGGCAGGATGCAGGGTGCGCCTGAAGCCGCTCGCCTCCGGCTGCCGCCTAACGAGCGACCTGAAATCGGTGCCCGTGCGCCACGCCTCGGGAACCGGGCCCGGCGCCGGCTGAAAGAGCCCGTCGTTCGCGCTGCCCACCCCGCCGTACACGCGTCCGTAAAAGGGCACGCCCACCACGAGCTTCGCTGGCGGTACGCCACCGCCAAGGTAGCGGTGCACCGTCGAGTCGATCGTGAACGCGGGCGTCGGGTCACCGGGCGCGGGATACAGCGGCGCGTTGAAGTGCGCGATACGCGACCCCGCGTGGTAGTCATACGTCATCACGTTGATCCAGTCGACGATCGCGGTGACCTTGTCCAGCTCCATCTGTACGAAGACAGCCGGCCCCGCGATCGTCGCGATCGTGAGCAGGTAGCGCTTGTTGTCGCGCACGCCCTGGGCATCGAGCTCGCTCCGCAGCGTCTGCAGCAGGAGCGTGATGTTCTCCCGATCCTCGGGACGCGTGATGTTCGTGGCGAGACCGCCGCGAACGGGATACTCCCAGTCGATGTCGATACCGTCGAACAGCCCGGGCGAGCGGCGGATCACGAGGTCCACGGCGGATGTCGCGAAGGTCGCGCGGGCTTCCGGCGTCAGCGCGACGTCGGAAAACTTGCCGGAGCCGGTCCATCCGCCGACGGCGACGAGCAGCCGGAGGTGGGGGTGGCGCTCCTTCAGACGTCGAAGTTCGGCGAAAGTGCCGCCTGGTGCTTGGGGCCCACCTACCGTCGCCGTCGAGTCACATTCGCCCGTGTCGAGACATGGGTCCGAGAGCGCGAGCCGGCCATCGTCGGTAATGCGGGCAAACGCGTAGATGATGTGCGTGAGCTCGGCGCCCGGCAGATCGGCGATGCGCGTGCCCTTGCTCCGTACCCCCCACCCCGCCAGGTAGCCGATGACCCGCGGCGCGGTCGCGGGTGCAGGAAGCGGAGTCGTCGCGGGCGAGCCGCCGCCGCACGCCGGTAGCAGGAACGCGGCCAGTGCGGCGGTCATGGTCGTTCTACGTGGGCTCACGCTCCTCTACAGGTAGGAGCACGATTCCTCGACTGCGCCGCTGCGCGGCTCCGCTCGGAATGACCGGTCACTTCGTGCCCGGGTTGAACAGGAAATAGTCGTACGCCGCCCGGGCGATCTGAGCGATGGCGCGCTCCTGCATTGCCGTCGGCCGGGTGGATTCCTTGACGAAGATCGCAAGGGCGATGTGCCCGGCGCCGTTAGGCAGCTCGACGATGCCGACATCATTCGCGACGCCGAGCCCGAGCGTACCCGTCTTGTGCCGAACGATGACGTCGGGCGGCAGCAAGCCCTTGATGCGGTTCTCCCCCGTCTCGCAACGACGCATGATGTCCAGCAGCAGATCCGTGTTCGCCTTGGAGAGCGCGCGGCCGCGCCAGATCGTCTCGAGCAGGCGCGCCATCCCCTCGGGCGTCGCCGTGTCCCGCCGGTCACGATAGAACGCCTCGGCGGCCGCCTTCTCCGCATCGTCCGAGACGCCACGAGCGAGTTCCCGGAAGGCCTCGGGCGTGAGCTTGTCCTCGGGCGGCAGATTCTTCACCCCGATGGCGTCGGCGATCAGGTTCAGCGTCGGTCGGTCCACCGAGATGCCGCTGACATCGAGCGCGCGCATCCGGGCGTTCACCGCCGCGCCGCCGCCCGCGGTGCGGAGCATGATGTCGGTTGCGCTGTTGTCGCTGATGAGGAGCATGAGCTCCAGCAGGTTGCGCACGGACAGCGACACGCCCGGATTGTCGAAGAGCTGCGTGAGCGTACCGCTCCCGGGATGAAGGTCGCTCGGACGCAGCGTGATCATGCTGTCGAGCCGGAGCGTGCCGGAGTCCACGCGCGTCAGCAACTGCACCGCGATCGGCACCTTGTATACGCTCGCCATCGGGAACGGCTCGCCTCGGTTCAGAACCACCTCGCGGCCTGTCTCGAGGTGTACCGCGGCGACGCCGACCTTGCCGCCCGCGATGGCGGCGAGCCGGGTGATCTCCGACTCGAGGCGCCCCAGCATGGGGTCGCGTGCGGTGGTTTGCCCGGCGGGCCGCGTCTGGCTCTGGGCCTCCACTGCCGTGACGAAAGACGTCGAGAGCAGGGCTCCCACCGCAAGCGCGCCCACTGCGCGCCACGTGGCCTCATGGATGCGAGCGACCGACGGACGACGATTGGTAGTCATTGGCTCGTTCTCCGATTCAGCGAACCCGGCTCATGACGATCCCCACGAGCTTCTGGATCGTCTCCCTGTCCGAGTGAATGTGCTTGCCGTCCATCCACACGAGCTCCTTCGGGTCACGCGCGCTGCTGTACAGCGCGTCCACCGCGGGGCGAGGGAGCCGCTCGTCCCCGCTGGCGTTGACCATGATGAACGGTCGCGGGGCGATCTGCGGCACCCAGTTCACCGGGTCGAGCCGCGGACCGTTGATGATCACCGTGGCGATCGCGGCCGCAAGAGCGCGGAGCGGCGCGAAGCCGATCGTTCGCTTCATGTTCGCCTCGAGCGGCGCGTACGATCCACCCGACCCATGAAGCGCCCAGACGCGCGCGAACCGCGCGTCGAGTGCACCCGCAATGGAAATGAACGGCACGCCGAGGCTCACCCCGATCGCCTCGACCCGAGTCGAGTCGATGTCCGTACGCTTGGTGAGGTAGTCCATCGCCAGCATGACTGCCGGAGGCGTGTCGAGAAATGCCTGACGAATCTTTGGGATGTCGCGAAGGAACGTGATCGCGTTCGGTCGAAGGTCGCCGGTGTACGGGTACGAGAGCGTTGCGATGTGTACCCCCGGCGTGTCACCGAGGAGCTCGGCGGCGCGTCGCCCTGTGTAATGGCCGCCGAGTATGACCGCGAGCGGCTTTTTCCCGATCGTGTCGGCGACCGCGCGCCGAACCATGAGATCGACCGCGAGGCCGCTCGTACCGGTCACGCGCACCGGCGTGTAGATGTGCCCCTCGTCGATGACCGTCTCGCCCTCGACCGCGGACGCGAGTGCCGATCGTCGCTCCAGCATGTGCGGGAGCGGGTCCCGTAGCAGATTGACGGTCGTCGCGGCGGTCAACACCGCCATCGCGCCGAGACCGACGAGAACGACCTTTCGGCGCCGCGTACCGGGGCGGCGACTCTTCGTTTGGTGCTGCATGTCGGCTGGACTCCCTGCTGCGTACTTCGGTACCGGTCGAGGGGGTGACCGGATCAGAAGCGTACGTTCAGCGCGCGCGCGAGGGCAAGGTTTCGAGGGCGATCGGCAACTATAGGATGGGAGTTGCACGCACTGTACGCTGCCGGCACATTCGCTATCGACGTTTCACCTCGATCGGCAGCTGCCTCCACGTCTCACGATCCATGCACGTCACACGCGCTGTACTCGCTCTCGCCGCCCCGCTCGCGTTCGTCGCTCCGACCGCGTCGGGGCAAGGGGGGACGACTCGCGCCTTTACGGGCCTCACGGTCATCGACGGAACGGACCGCCCGCCGGTCTCGAACGCCACGATCGTCGTTCGCGACGGCCGAGTCGTCTCGGTTGGTGCAGCGGGTAGTATGGTGATCCCTGCCGGCGCGGAACGAATCGCGCTCGACGGAAAGGTCGCCGTTCCAGGGCTCATCAACGCGCACGGCCACGTGAACGAGCTCAGGGACCTGCGCACGTACGCTGCGTACGGTGTGACGACGGTGTTCAGCCTCGGCGGCGAGCAACCGCCGATCTTCGCGGCGCGCGCCGCTCAGAACACGCCAACGCTCGATCGCGCGCGGGTGTTCGTGTCGGGTCCGGTGCTGTCGCCGAGCACGCCGGCCGAGGCGAGAACCCAGGTTGCGGACGTGAAAGCGCAGAACGTCGACATCGTCAAGATCCGCGTCGACGACAACCTCGGCACGACGCAGAAGATGGCGCCGGAGGTCTATCGCGCGGTCATTGACGAAGCCCACAAGCGCGGGCTTCGCGTTGCCGCGCATCTGTTCTACCAGGCCGATGCGAAGGCGTTGCTCGCCGCCGGTGTGGATCTCGTCGCTCACAGCGTCCGCGACACCGTCGTCGACGACGCGCTCATTTCGACGTTGAAGGCGCGCGGTGTATGCGTGAGCCCGACGCTCATGCGCGAGGTCTCGACGTTCGTGTACGAGTCCACGCCCGCCTTCTTCTCGGACCCCTTCTTCCTGAAGCACGCGAACGCCGAATGGGTACGGACGCTCCAGGAGCCGGCGCGCCAGCAAGCGATGCGGAACAGCCGATCGGCGCAGCGCTACAAGGCCGCACTCGACGTCGCGAAGCGCAACGTGAAGCGGCTGGCCGACGCCGGGGTTCCGATCGCGATGGGGACCGACACGGGCCCAACGGGTCGGTTTCAGGGTTACTTCGAGCTCATGGAGCTCGAGCTCATGGCCGACGCGGGGCTGACGCCGCGGCAGGTCATCGCGTCGGCCACGCGTGATGCGGCGCGCTGCATGAAGGTCGATCGCGAGCTCGGGACGCTCGAGGCGGGGAAGTGGGCGGACTTCGTGGTGCTGGATGCCAATCCGCTCGACGACATCCGGAACGTCAGGCGTATCTCGGCGGTCTACGTGGCAGGAAACCGGATCGACTGACTGGCAACTAATTGGGGTCAGATTCATAAATCATCGTTTCGTTGCCGAGGGCGACGGAACGATGATCATCCCGGAGGCTGACCATGCGAATGGGCCTGCTGGTAGTGTGCGTACTCGTCGCGGCATCGTCTGCGCTTGGGCAGGGCCCCCCGACCACGCCCGGACGTGACATGGGTGGCGGGCAGTGCAGCGCGAATCCGTACAATTGCGCCGACGCATCGAACCCCATCCCCTCGCCAAACACGGTGTGGCTCG
>DASURJ010001001.1:0-4102 GCA_036280115.1 Gemmatimonadaceae bacterium | reverse complement strand
CCGGCTCCGCGCCGCGGCCTGCAGCTTGTTCGCGGAGGGCTGCGACGACGATGGGCGTTCGGTCTCGGGGGAACTCTACCGCCATGATGCGCCGGATCGCCACCGCCGCGCCCCAGGCGTCGACGAGGCCGAGCCGGGGCTCGACTGCCGCGGCACCGGCGAGCGCGCGGGACAGGGCGCGGGCGGCCGCGGCGCGCGGCGCCCGACGCCAACTGAGCAGCCGCAAGGCAAGGCCAAGCCGGCCGGAGACACGTCGGAGCCCAGAACTCTCGAAGGCAGGCAAAGCGAACAGCGGTCCTGTCGCCCGGGGGGCGCCGATCAGGTCGGCAAACCCCACCGGCACGCCGTCGAACGTCAACGTGTAGCGCATGGTCGGCCTCCTGATCGTAATGTATGTCGCGGCCTAACGCCATGTAGACTGTCACGATACGCTGCGAAGCGCGACGAAGCCTGCAAGCCGCCGCAGCCTAAATCCAGGCGACAAACCAGGCAACTCGCAAACTGCCGTGCCGCCAGGAGTTGCGACACCCGCTCGCAATATAAAGAAATCGCGCTGCGAGGGCCCGCCGTGTAACGCGCTACATAGGGTGCCCACGGGCCGAGCCTCGCCCAGCCAACCCCCCCACGGCCCGAACGGCAGGACTCCGCACCCCGCCGGCGCTCCGTTTCGCCCCGGCCACCAAGGCAGGCAGACGACTCGAGGATGCAGCTGCGTCACCGATGACCACCACCAGGCTTGCCCACCAGTTCCCTCATCTGCCCGCGAATGCCACCCGACCCTCGCTGCCGCTCACGATCGCTCTACTTCCGCCCATCCCACCCAGGCCCACGAAGCACAATGCCTGGCTTGGCGCCGGTGAACTTCCCGTTCTCGAACACGACGACCCCGTTCACCAACACATGGCTCACCCCTTCCGACAACAACGTCGGCTCTGCGAACGTCGCGCGATCGCGGATCCTGAGCGGATCGAACAGCACGATGTCCGCCGCGAGCCCCGGCGCGAGCCGCCCCCGGTCGTACGCACCGATCTCGTTCGCCGCGACGGCAGTCGCGCGCTGCACCGCGCCCTCCAGCGAGAGCACACCGAGCTCGCGAACATAACGCGCGAAGATCCGAGGGAAGGCGCCAAACGCCCGCGGATGCGTCGCGATGTCGCTCGCCGCCGGGCCAACGTCGGTGTCGAACGACGTGAACTCCTCACGCATCGCCTTGATCTTGTTCGCCTCCGACATCGTCTGCGGCATCGTGAACGCCCTACCACGCTCGGCGATCTCGAAGAACACATCCCACGGATCTTTCTTCGCGCGGTCGGCGATTGCCTTGACCGAGAGACCGCCGTACTGCTGGTACTCTGGGTGGGCGATGCCGCCGAGGATGATGCGGTCCCAGTCGCGGCCGGCGTGCGCGTACCAGTTCTCCCAGCCGGACTCCTCCTCCATCTCCTTGCGGATACGCGCGCGCATGGCGGGGTCGCCGAGCCGCTTCGTCAACGCGTCCTGACCCGCTTCGGCGTTGCGCGGGTGGATGAGCGCGCGGATCCCGAGCCCATTGTTCACGTAGGGATAGACGTCCACCGCCACGTCCTGGCCGCGAGCACGCGCCTCGCGGATGCGTGCGAGCGCGAGATCCATCTTGCCCCAGTTCCCTTGCCCGGCTGTCTTCAGGTGGAAGATGTGCACGGGCGTGCGCGCCTTCTGGCCAATGCGCAGCGCTTCGTCGATCGCCTCGAGCAGCCGATCGCCCTCGTTACGCATGTGCGTGAAGTAACGGCCGCCGTACTGGCCGGCGACCGACGCCAAGGCGGTAATCTCCTCCTCGCTGGCGTAGATGGCCGGTGGATAGATGAGCGACGTCGAAACTCCGATCGCGCCCGCCTCCATTGCTTCGCGCACCATGCCGCGCATGCGCTCGAGCTCCGCGGGAGAGGCTTGCCGCGCGGAATCGCCGATCACGATGCGGCGTATGGTCGTATGACCAACCGTCTGCGCGACGTTGAGCGGCGTTCCCGCAGCCTCGAGTTTCCGGAAGTACTCGCGCATGGTGCTCCAGCCTAACGTGCGTGCCGCCTCCGGCCCCACCGGCGCCGACGAGCCGCCCTCGCCGGCGTTGATGGTCGTGATGCCCTGCGACAGCAGGTTGATGGCGACGTCCGCCGGCCCGCGCGTGAACATGTCCGCGCTCTGGCCCATCATGTCCATGAACCCGGGGGCCACGACCAGTCCCGTGGCATCGATGACGCGACGCGCTCTCGTGGTGTCCGGGCGACCGATGACGCTGATCTGTCCGTTCAGCACGCCGAGGTCAGCCCGGTACGAGGGCGCGCCGGTGCCATCAACGATCCGGCCTCCGCGGATGATCAGATCGTAGGTCGGCGTCTGTGCGCCCGCGGAGCGTGCGCTCGCGAGCACGAGAGCGAGGACGAAGCAGCGTAGCTTCACGTTCGATCTCCTGGTTCCTGCGGAATTGTGGTGTGCGCGACACCAAGGCAACGCTCGTTACGACGAGGACACACGTTGCATCGAGGATGCCGTGCTCAGGAAGTGCCCGGCGACGGTGTCACTCGCCAAATCTCGCCGGCATCGGTCGCGACGTAGAGGTTCCCGTCCGGCCCGAGCGTGAGCGCACGATAGCGAGTCGACGGCAACGGCGCGTTGACCACGTTCGTCGTGTTGCCTGCCGCGTCGAGCTCCAGGATCGCGAGCCGCGAACCGGCCATGATCCCCACCGCCAGACGGCCGTTCCAGCCCCGCCACTGCTCGCCCACGAGGAACTCCGCCGGGCCCATTCCCTGCGACGCACCGTTGTTGGTCCAGCTCGGGACCATCGCCGTCGGGAATCGCGCCACGTCCGTCATAGGCATGGTCGTCGGGTTGCCCGCGTAGCCGCAGTAGCCGTCGGGGCACGAGAGCCCCGGCCGGTCCTTCGGATCCCACCCGCCGTTCCGGCCGTTCACCAGCGCCGTCACTTCGTCGCTGTGATTCGGCCCGTGCTCGGCCACGAACGGTTGTCCAGTTCCGGGGCGAAACGTGATCCCCTGCACGTTGCGATGACCGTAAGTGAAGATGCGGGCGTCGAACCCTGCCGGCGGCGCGTTGCCCGGGGCCGCCGCGCCGGACGTGGTCACCCGCAGCACTTTGCCGCCGAGCCTCGTTGGGCTCTGCGGGAGCGCCGGGTTGTGATTGTCTCCGGTGGTGACGTAGAGAAATCCGTCGGGACCGAATCGGATGCGGCCGCCGCTGTGCGACCCGGCGCCACCAACCGCGTTGCCGGCGTCCTTGAACGCGATGTCGGTAATGATGTCAGTGCGGCTGCCGGCGCTCGTGTAGCCGTCGTTGACCACGAGGCGAACGACACGATTGGTGCGCGGCGACGTGCTGAGGTTGGAGAGCATGTACACGTAGAGCGTCCGGTTCGTGGCGAACGCCGGGTCGAGCGCCACGCCGTGCACGCCGCTCTGTCCCACGCACAGCAGGTCTGGCGCGACGAGCGACGAGCCGCTCGTGCCGAAGAGTCGCGTGACGCTGCCGTCGGCGCGCCGCACCGAAAGCCCGCGGCACTTCTCGGTGAAGAACATCGCGCCGTCTGGCGCAAAGGCGATGTCCCACGGGCTGCTCAGCCCCTCGAGCACCACGGTGCGCGTGAGCGTCGGAGTGTCGGCGGGGGCTGGGCTGGCACCCGTGTCGGGGCCGGGGCCGCTGGTCCCTCCGCCGCAGGCGACGGCGAGCAGCGCCAGAACAGGCCGGCAGAGATGGCGAGTGTGAGTCATGTACAGCGACCGGGTCGGTAGTGGTGCGACAGGCCGCGCAAGCCGTGGACCGCCTGTCAGGGGAACCGCGGGCTCGACACTTCGCCACGCGGGTCCAGTTCCCGCTCGAGACGTAACGCGACCGCGGGACCCGAGCCTGTGTCGACGACCTCGAGAATCCGCAACCGCTCGGGCAGGTGTTCGATCAGCAACACGGTCGCCCGCTGCGCGGTGTCGCCACGCGTGACGCGCATGTCGAGGGTTCCGAGCTGCAGGCGCTGCGCGTAAAGGTAGGTTCGCGCGCTGTCTGGCGCTTCCACATACACCTGCCAGGGCTGTCCATCGTCCCAGGCCGG
>DASURJ010001000.1:0-5579 GCA_036280115.1 Gemmatimonadaceae bacterium | reverse complement strand
TGGACGTGATGCCCAAGCTCGTGGCCTACCGGCTCCTCGAGCCGGTCCTGCGCGGACCGGAGGCGGTCCACCTCGTGTTGCGGGAGGACCGGCTGGAGCGCCTGCTCACGGACCTGGCACTCCACGCGCTCGACATCGTGCTGAGCGATACGCCGGTGCCGCCGCCGGCGCGCGTGAAGGCGTTCAGCCACCCGCTGGGAGAGTGCGGCGTGACGATCTTCGGTGCGCCGAGCCTCGCGGCAACGTACCGCCGCCGGTTCCCGGCGTCGCTCGACGGGGCGCCCTTCCTGCTGCCGACCGACAACACGACACTGCGCCAGTCGCTCGACCAGTGGTTCGCCCGGCACGGCGTCAGGCCGAACGTGGTCGCCGAGATCGAGGACAGCGCGGTGCTCAAGGTCTTTGGCCAGAATGGAGTTGGCCTGTTCGCGGCCCCTTCGATCGTCGAGCCGCAGGTGCGGCGGCAGTACTCGGTGCGCGCCGTCGGGCACATCAGCGACGTTCGTGAGCGGTTCTTCGCGATCTCCGTGGAACGTCGGATCCGGCACCCCGCGGTGCTGGCGCTCACGAGCAGCGCGCGACACGAATTCTTCACCGGCGCCGCCTAACGCCGCGTCGAGGCCGGTGCGGAGGACCTCGAGCGCGATGGCGCTTCGGCCATCGCACTGATCGTGTGAGCCGGCGGACGACAGGTGCGAATCACCCTGCTCTCGTCGAGCACACCCGGCCACGCCGTCCGCCGACTCACGATCCGTTCACCGCTTACGGCCGCGCGCGCGGCGACCAGAACGCCGCGTCCTTCGCCTTCGTCGCCGCGTCCACATAGCTCTGCGTCGGATCGAGGCGGAAGCGATGCGTCTCCGCGTTGATCATGCCGGCGGTGGCGAACTTCTCGAGAGCGGCCAGCTCCTCCGGGGTGAACGCCTTCCCCAACGCCTCGTTCTCCTGCATGCCGCGGTCGAACTCGGCGAATGACTGCACGGAGCTGAACACGAGGAACGTCGGGCCGGGCATTCCGGCGACGACTTGATAGGTGCGCCAGCTTGCGTTCGGAGTCGCGCGCTTGGCCGCGGCGGCGTACGCCTTGGCGGCGGCGGCGAACCCTTCCTCGTGACCGGGGCGAACGCGGAAGGTCGTGATCTCCCAGTACCGCGCCAACGCCATGTCGGGGAAGGCACCGTAGCTCAGGTCGGTCCGGGCCACGGCGTGGTACCGGCGGACGCTGTTGATGTGATCCGCGTCGACACGCGCGAGCCGATCGAGCTCCGCCGACAGCGCCTTGTCGCCCGTCTCCCGCTTCATCGACTCCTCGTAGGCCGCGTGCGAGGCGTAGGGGCCCACGTACCAGGCCTCGTTAGGTCCCGTCATGGATACCATGGCGAGATAGTGGTCCGTCGACTTCGCCTTCGCGTACGCTGCCGGCCACCCCGCCTCGTGCGCGGCGTGCATCGCGTTGTGACCGGTCTTCACGTCCTCGCGAACGATCGTGAGCAGATTCGGCTGCGACGTCGGCATGCCCTGACTCAGCGCGACACTGGCACTGCTCACGGAGAGCAGCACTACGTGGAGGACTGCGAGTGCGGGTTTCATCGGGTGACCCCCTCGAGGGTCGGAGTGCGATGACGCGGTGGTAGTACTGGGGCGCCACGCGACGACATCGCCGCATCGGCGGGCTAATACGCCCGGTTGCGCAACCGGGCGGCACGCTACGACACGCGGCCGGCGCTATCTCACGCGAGCCCCACGCGACGTAACAGGTTCTGGAACTCCGGCTCGTGGCGCACCGGACCCCACAGGAACTCGCTCCCGAGACTCAGCGCGAACGGGTCACGCTCGTCGATGCCGCGGTTCATCCATCGGTAGAACGCGGCGCGATCGCCCAGGTGCAGGTGCAGCGTCGCAACGGCGGGCGCGCTCATCGTGGCTTCGTGGGCGCGCTGCTCCAACTCGGCGAGAAGCGCGCGCGCCTCGTCGTGTCGGCCAAGACCGATGAGCGAAACACCCAGCTTCGCCATCGGCCAGGTACCGCGGTGGCTCAAATCGACCGCGCGCGTGAGCAGCTCCGCGGCACGGGCGTAGTTCTTCACACCGAGCTGGATCCACCCCGCAATGTGGTAGCCCTCGGGGAATTGCGGGTCGAGCTCGATCGGACGCATGGCGAGCGGCAACGCTGCGTCGAAGTCGCCCAGGTACGCGAGCATGACGCTCTCGGTGAGGAAGCCGAGGAAGTTGAGCGGGTCGAGGCGGCGCCCGAGTTTCGCGGACTGCAGCGCGCCCTCGACGTCGCCGGAGAAGGCGAGGAAGAACGCATAGAGGAAGCGATCGACTCCGGCGCCCGGTTCCAGCTCTGCCGCCCGCTCGTAGAGCCGTTTCGCCTCCGCCCAATTCCAGTCCCGGTAGGTTGCCACCGCGGCGAGCAGCTCGTGCGCCGGCCCCGAGCGCGGATTGGCCGCCAGCGCCTTGTCTGCCAGCGACTGGATGTGCTCCCACGCTGCCCTCGGCGCGACGTAGTTGAACATCGCGAAGAGGAACAGCGGCCCCCCGAGCGCCGTGTAGGCGGGCGCGAACTTCGGGTCGCGCCGCATGACCTCCTCGAGGAGCGGCGTCGCGTCGGGGACGCGCATGAGGCTCTGTCCCAGCATGTGCTTCGCGCGCAGGTAGAGCTCGTACGTCTCCGGGTCCGTGACGGGTCCGGCGCGGCCGAGCTCCTCGTGCGGCGTGAGCCGCGCGCGCAGTTCCTCGACGATGCTCCGCGAAATGCGCTCCTGCATCTCGAACACCTCGTCGATCGTGCCGCCGTATTTCTCGGCCCAGAGGTGAGCGTCGGTGGTGCCGTCGATGAGCTGGGCGGTGATGCGCAGCGCTTTGCCGGCGCGCCGGACACTCCCCTCGAGCAGGTAGCGGACGTCGAGCAGGCGTGAGATCTCCTTGAGGTCCTTCGTGCGCTGATACGCAGCCGTGGACGAGTTGCGCGCGATGACGCGGAGCGCCTTCACGCGGGAGAGGTCCGCGATGAGCTCTTCGGTCAACCCGTCGGCAAGGTAGGCGTCGTTCGGGTCGGGACTCAGGTTGTCGAACGGAAGGACGACGATCGACCGATCGCCGACGACGGGCTCGTGAGCTGGTGCCGAGCGTGTCGCGGTACCAGCCGCAAGCGCGTCGGCGAACGCACGCGCCGTCTGAAGTCGGTTCGCGGGGTCGCGCTCGAGCGAGCGGGCGATCGCATCGTCGTACGCCGCGGGCACCTCGGGCCGGAGCGTGCGCACGCGCGGGGCGTCGGTCGTGAAGCGCTTCACGAGGATCGCCTGGTAGGTGGCGCCGGTGAAGGGCGGCTGGCCGGTGAGGAGCTCGAACAGGATGCAACCTAACGCGTACACGTCCGACGCCGGGCCCACGTCGGTTTCCCCGGAGGCCAGCTCCGGGCTCATGTAGGCCGGGGTGCCGAGCGACACACCGGCCTGCGTGAGCGCCACGTCGTCTCGCGCCGTCGAGGCCCGCGCGATGCCGAAGTCCGCGAGCAGCGCGTGCCCGCGGCTCATGAGGATGTTCTCGGGCTTGAGGTCGCGGTGCACCACCCCCTCCGAGTGCGCGTACTCGAGCGCGTCGGCGACCTCGCGGACGATGCGCACGGCCTCCTCGACCTCGAGCGGTCCCTCGCGCGTGAGCGTCGCGCGGAGCGACTCACCCTCGATGAGGGGCATCACGAAGAAGAGCTGGCCCTCGACGTTACCGGAGTCGAAGACGGGCACGATGTGCGGGTGCTGCAGCCGCGCCGCCGTCTCGATCTCCCGCAGAAATCGCTCCGCGCCTAACGACTCGGCGACCGACGGCAGCATTACCTTGACCGCGACGTCGCGGCTGTGACGGGCGTCGCGGGCGCGATGCACGGTGGCCATGCCGCCGCGTCCGAGCTCCGATGTCAGTGTATACCGTTCCGTGACCGTATTCATGACCGACCCCTCTCCATCACGTGTCAGCCTCGCCCATGTGGCCGAGCTGCGTCAGAACCGCGAGGTTGTCCCAGGTGGTCCACGTCTCGGCCACCCTGTCGCCGTCGAACCGGTGCATCCCCATGATCACGAGATCCACTCGTCTGTTCGTCGCGGGGAAGGGGCCGAGCGGTCCGGTCTGGGTCCCGGTGCCGCGCGTTCGCCAGGCGACGAAGTGACCTTCGCCCACGACCCACTCGACCTCCTCGTGGAAGTCGGGAAAAGTCACGAGGTGCGATGCCAGCCACTCGTGCATCATCGCCTTGCCCTGGATCTCCTGGAGCTCGGGCGGCATGGCCTGACAGCGGCGCCGGTAGTCGGGCACGAGGTGCTCGGTGTAGCCGGCGACGTCGCCTGCGCTCAAGCGCGCGAACATGCGCCTGACGGTCGCCTTATTGCGCTCGATGGTGGCATCGATCTGCGAATCCTGAGTCGCTGCAGCGATCATGTGCGTGTTCTCCGAACTGGGTGGCGAGTGGACGTGCATCCGTGGCTACAGACGTCGAGACACCGCTATTTCGTCGTCGCAGGAGCCGCCGGGGATTGCCGGGCGCGAACTGTCACCGGCAGCACGATCCGCTGTCCCCGCGGAATCCACACCTCGAGGCTCAATTCACCCGGCCGAGTCGGCACGTACGTGAAGTCGGCGGTCTCGCCCGGCCCCATTTCCGTGATGGCGACTGCTCGGGTGCGCAACGCCGCCGGAAGGTCGGCGCCATCGCGCGCCAGCGGCGTCCACTGTGTCGCACTCTCCTTGGTGCCGAACCTGAAGTGCAGCACTTCGTCGGCGTGAATGCTCACGATGCGCAGGCGATGCGATTCCCCGACGGTCATGACCAGCGGCCGTGGGTTGATACTGCCGTTCACGAGGAGGAAGGTGGGGAGCTCTTTGTGGAAGACCGGGAGCCCGCCCCCGCCCGCGACGATCACGTGATCCCGCGTCGTATCACGCGGCGTATCGCTGACGATGATCGCGCCGTACATCCCGGAGCCGATCTGCCGCAGCTCGTGCAGATGCGAGTGGTAGGGGAACGTACCGCTCCTCGGCGGAGTGAACTCGGCGGCAAACGACCCGCCCGGTGGAATCGGCGGCATGATGCGGTCGCCAATTCCGCTGAACCCGGGAACACCGTCCGGGAAGCTCTCGATCTCCAGTCCGTGCCAGTGTACGCCACTCGGTTCGTCGAGGTTGTTCGTGACGATGATGCGTACCGGCTCGCCGCGCCTGAGCTCGAGGACGGGCGCCGGAAGCACGACGGAGTCCTTCGCTGGCGCCTCCGCGCCCTTCTGCAGCACGAATCCGTACGCGGTCTGCCCGCCAACGAGACCGTTCGGCCGTTTCTGGATGAGGAGGTCGAGTGTTCGGCGGTTCGCGACGTCCGCTTCCTTGTAGCCGGGGGCCGGAGTGATATGCATGCCGATTACCAACCCGCGCATGGTGTGCCCGCCGGCCCTGTCGTGCTCCGGGAGTTCTCGCGCAGCGTTAGGCGCGGGGTGCGCGCCCGACGCATCGTGCAGGCTCACGTGGTCGCCGACGTGGCTGGCGAAGTGACAATGGAAGACCCAGTTGCCCGGAGTCGACGGGACGAA
>DASURJ010000999.1:0-7803 GCA_036280115.1 Gemmatimonadaceae bacterium | reverse complement strand
GGGCGCGAGTAGCCTGCTGAAGCTCATCGCATGGAGGTGGGAGCTTCCACCAGACGAGGTACGATTGCTCGGCGGCATCACGCGCGCCTTCGACGTCGGTCGGACCGGCGGCGCGGTGCGGTGCTGGGTCGCGCGACAGGGCACCATGCCGGTAGCGAAGGTCGTGATGAACCTCGCCGCTCGAGCTGCCGGGATCTACGGCGTCGCCACGAAGCCTAACGCGCGCGGGCTCGGTCTCGCGAGGCTGCTCACCCTCCACGCACTCCATGCCGCGCGGCGCGAAGGCTACGAGCTCGGCGTTCTCCATTCGACGCCGATGGCCCAGCGCATGTACGAGCGGATCGGATTCCGCGTCGAAGCGCCGTTCGGGATCTTCGCGCCGCCGCACACACTCCATGTCTGAATCGCCGCCACCGTCGATGCTGGTGTTGCCGCCCGCAAGCACGGACCTCAAGATTTGGCGACAGCGCCAAGGCGCCCGACACCTGAAACACCCGACCAATGCCGAACGACACACGACTGACGCCCGGCGCCATTGCATGTCCGGGATGTGGATACGTCCCATCGCCCGCCGACCGATGGGTGTGTGCCCCCGACGGTTGTGGCGCGATGTGGGACACGTTTGCCACGGGTGCGCGCTGTCCCGACTGCGGCGCGCAGTTCGCATGGACGGCGTGTCCCGGTTGCAGCCGAACGTTCCCCCACCGTGCGTGGTACCGGCAATCTGGCTGATACACGAGGGCTCGCCGGCACGTCGGCCTGACCGAAGGCCAAGCCCACCGAACGTACACGATGACGGAAGGTTCGATGCGATCAGCTCTGATGATCCTTGCGGCGATTGGCACATCGACCGTCGCTTCTTCGAGTCATTCGCCATTCACACGAGCGGCCGGAGTATCCCAGGCTCCGCGTCCGCTCGGCATCACGAACGTCACCGTGATCGACGTCGAGCGAGGCGCACGGCTCCGGGACCACACCATTATCATCGAGGGCGGGCGGATCTCTACGGTCGGTCCGAGCTCGCAGGTGCGCGTGCCCGATGGCTATGGGGTCATACCGGCACGCGGAAAGTTCGTGATCCCGGGATTCGTGGACCGGCACGCGCACCTGACGTCCGTCGAGGACGACTCGATGGTGGTGGTCGAGGGAGCCGCTACACGCCTCGCGCGGTTCGCGCTTCACGGTACGTCGACCATGGCGGAGCGCTCGCCGAGTATCCTCGAGAGTCTGTCTGCCGTGCGGCGCGACGCTGGGAATCCTCCGATCCCGAGAGTCCACGTCGATGCGGGCGTAGACCGAGGCGGATCGGTGCCTGCCGACAGCACAAGGCATGTGCCGGATGGTATGGTGGTACACGAAGAGTTGCGTCGCGCCGTGGAAGGCGGACTCACCCCAGCAGCGGCACTCGAAGCGCTGACCGTCGATGCCGCCCGCGCGTTGCGATGGCAGAACCGAGTGGGTAGCATCGCTCGAGGCCGATTCGCCGACCTCATCATTCTGGACGCGAACCCGCTCGAGGACATCCGCAACACCACGCAGATCAACGCCGTCCTGATCGGCGGGCGATTCATCGATTCTGCGGAGCGACAGCGGTTGCTGGCGGGACTCGCGCCGAGATAGTCAGGGCAACCGACCGCGCCTGGGTCCCCGTGCTGTGCCGCGCCGGCTAGACTTCCGGCATGAAGACCGCGACGTTCACTCGATCGGCGGAGATCGCATGGAACGGCGACGTGGTGCGTGGCAGCGGGACGGTACGCGCCGCGAGTGGTGCATTCGATGTCCCCGCATCGTTCCCGACTCTGCGAGGCGAGAGCGCCGGGGTGACGACGCCCGAGGAGTTGCTCGCGGCGTCGCACGCGGTGTGCTTCGGGATCGGGCTCCGGTCCGTTATCGGACGGAATGGCGGCATCGCGACGACCATCCGTATGACGGCGACGATCACGGCGGAGAAAGGGCCTGAGGGTATTCGGGTGCGCCGCTCGCATCTCGTTGTCGCCGTGGAAGGACTGCAGGGTATCGACCCCGCGCGACTTCCGGAGCTCGGAGCGACGGTGGAACGCGAGTGCACGATCTCCAGCGCCATCCGCGACGCGGTGGAGATCAGCTACGAGATCACGGCGCTGACAACGGATCCGCAGTAGACGAGCGCGCAGCGCGCGATCGGCGTCGTCAGGCGAGAGAAGCGCCTGCGTGCGGCGCCACGCGCCACGCAGGCGATCGAAAAGGCTGGGCCCGCCCGCGAGCATCTCAGGCGCCCTCGAGGATGAGGTCGACGGCGCGCACGTACTGTCGCCAGTTCCTCGTCTCGGTCGCGAGCGCCCGGCGGCCCGACGCCGTCAGCGTGTAGTACTTCGCGGGCCGGTTCTGCTCGGTCGTACGCCACTCGCTCTCGATCCATCCCTGTTGCTCGAGGCGCTGCAGGGCAGGGTAGAGTGAGCCCTGGCCGACGCGAAGGAGGTTCTCGGATTGGTGCTGGATCGATTGGCCGAGTGCCCACCCATGCATAGGCGCGGCCGCGAGCGTCCGGAGGATGAGGAGGTCGAGGGTGCCGCGGAGGAGATCGGACTGTTCGCGCGCCATCGGGGCTCACGTGCGGGAGTTGTCGACTTCCGACAATACTAGTGGACTGTATTGTCGGAAGTCAACAACACGGGCTCGTGTGCTGCACGCTGTCGCTGGCGCTCGGCCGTTCCAGGTACGCGGGTGAGGACGGCGAGGGTTATGCGACCGTCAGGATATGCGCCTCGTTCTCAGCGAGCCGTTTGAGATCTGCGAGCCCTCTCTCGAAATCATCGCCGACCGTTCGGTCCATGTTCATCACGAGCGAGATCGCCTTGCCGGCAAAGCTGTTCTTGCCGCTCATTGCCCAGGTGACGGCGACGCCACCCGGGACGGATGTGAGCGTGAATTCGATCTCGTTCGTCGCGGCGAACGGGCTGATGAACTCCGCCCGGACGCGGATGCGTTCGCATGGGGCGCTCTCGACGATCGTCATCCGGCCCTCGCCGATTTTCAGCCCCGCGTAGTGAACGCTCGCGCCGACGCCGGCCCGCGCTCCCGAGTACGTCCGGGTCATTGTCGGGTCACTTCGCTCGAACGGCGACCAGCGTTCCCACCGGTGGAGGTCCTCGATGTACGTGAACACGACCTCCGCCGGCGCGAAGACGATGGCGCCGCGTGCGACGCGGAATGAAGAGGGGCGAGTGGCAACGAAGGCGACCAGGACAGCCAGGACGCCAAGAACCGTCAATGCCAGGTTCAGCAACATGAGTCCGCCGTGTCAACAGAAGAAGATGAGGTCGGAACGTCGTTCCGACCGGATTGCGCTCAAAGGCTGTCGTCAACGGGGACGGCGGGCAACGCGGCTGGGCCGAACTGTGATGCGTCACGTTCACAGTGTGCCGCCGGTGGTGAGGGTCGACTCGGCGTCCGCGAATCGCCATGCTTCCAGGAAAGTGGAGGTGCCGATAGCGACCGGGAGAGTCATGACAGCCACAACCACGGATGTCTGGGCGAGCGGTGAAGGCTACGAGTCATATGTCGGCCGTTGGAGCCGGCTCGTCGCGCGCGAGTTTCTCCGCTGGCTCGACGTGCCGCCCGGCGCGCGGTGGCTCGACGTCGGGTGCGGCACGGGTACGATCACTCAGCTGGTGCTCGATGGCGCCGCGCCGGCTACGGTCGGCGCGGTCGATCGGTCTCCGTCGTTCATCGCGTTCGCTCGGAACCGGGTGCGAGACCCCCGGGCGTCGTTTTCCGTCGCGGACGCGCAGGCACTCCCGCATGCCACGGGCCGCATCGACGCCGCGGTATCAGGTCTCGTGCTCAACTTCGTGCCGCAGCCGGATGCTGCGGTGGCCGAGATGCGGCGGGTCGTGCGCGACGGTGGCGTCGTGGCGGTGTATGTGTGGGACTACGCCCAGGGCATGCAGCTCATGCGCGTCTTCTGGGACACGGCCGTCGCGCTCGACCCCCGGGCGTTGGAGCGAGACGAGGCGCCGCGATTTCCGATCTGCGATCCGGTGGCGCTCGCGACGCTTTTCCGGGACGCCGGTCTGCTCGGCGTCGAGAGTCGGGCGATCGACGTGCCGACGCGGTTTCGGGATTTCGACGACTACTGGCGGCCGTTTCTCAGCGGGCAGGGCCCTGCGCCGAGCTACGCGATGAGCCTGAGCGATGAGCGGCGCGGCGAGTTGCGCGAACGGATTCGTGCGGCGCTTCCGATCGCGGCCGACGGCTCGATCGATCTCGTTGCTCGCGCATGGGCAGTGCGCGGGAATGTGACCGGAGCGGCGGGCACCGGGTAATGCCGGTCAACGGCGGCCGAGCTTGTGGCCGTACTCCCAGGCTCACTCACGAGCCTCTGAAGGCCCGTTCTGGAACACTCCGATGAAGACGCTCATACGTTCGATCGCGCCGGCGGCGGTGGCCGGCGTGCTTGCTTTGGCAACCCTCGTTGCCTGCGATGAAGACACGATTGTCGGGCTCCCCGAAGGCGCAGTCGAAGTCGTGCTCGCCTTCGACGGTTACCCGCAGGACACCATGCGCATCGCGATCACCGACACGACGGCGATCCGACTGGCACGCGAGTTCGTGAACACGAAACAGGGGCCGCGCATGCCGGTAGGCCAGATCGTGCGCGGCCATGGCATCGATCCCCGGTACCCGTACCACTACGAGCCGGCATCGGTGCACTTCGCGGACTTCGCGATAGAGGTATGCGATGGCGCGCCGATGCGGACGGACAGCGCCGTCGTCGAGTTCATGCGTGGCGCGACGGGGCTGCAGAATCCGACGTCGGCGACCTGGTGCCCGTGGGGAGCATACCCGATCGCGGTTCACTGACCGGATCGCCGAGTCGGCGTCGTTAGGCAGCCCGGCATCCCTCCCGTCGCGCGACAACAGGTCGTCGTGAGGTGCGCGGGGTCTCAGCCCGCGAGCGCTGGCACGCTGGCGCCCGTCCGCGCGACGGGGGCGGACCCGTTCCCCGACTCGCGCCGCTCGCCCACCTGCTGACGCCACATCGCGTAATACAGCCCCTTCGCGTCCACGAGCTCCTCGTGCCGCCCGGTCTCGGCGATCCGGCCGCGCTCGAGCACGTAGATCCGATCGGCGTGCATGACGGTGGACAGCCGGTGCGCGATCATGACGGTGATGACGTTGCTCGTGGCCGACACGGCGCGCATGGTCCGGCCGATCTCCTCTTCGGTCAGCGAGTCGAGCGCCGACGTCGCCTCGTCGAAGACGAGCAGATGCGGGCGACGGAGGAGGGCACGCGCGATCGAGAGCCGCTGCTTCTCGCCGCCCGAGATCTTCATCCCGCCTTCGCCGATGACCGTATCGAGTCCACGATCCGCGCGCTGGAGGAGCGAGTGCGCCGCCGCCCGGTGCAGCACGTCGAGACACTCCTCGTCCGTCGCATCGGGCTTCACGAACCTCAGGTTCTCGCGAATCGTGCCCGAGAAGAGCTGTGTGTCCTGCGTGACGAGCCCGATACGCTCGCGGAACTCGTCGAGGTCCACCTCGGTGCTCTCGATACCATTATAGAGCACGCGTCCCGACCGGGGCTGGTAGAGTCCCACGAGCAACTTCACGAGGGTGGTCTTCCCGGCGCCGGACGGGCCCACGAACGCGACGGTTTCGCCACGCTCGACCTGAAACGAGACGTCGCTCAGCGCGGGTGTGGATGCCGTTTGATGCGTGAAGCTCACGGCGCGGAACTCGAGCACGCGGAGGTCGGGGACCGTTCGCGGCTTGGCCGGCTTCGGGTCTACTGGTGTGTCGAGGATGGTCTTGAAGTTCGCGAGCGACGCCTCGGTCTCGCGGTAGATGTTGATGACGTTCCCGAGCTCCTGCAGCGGGCCGAAGATGAAGAACGAGTAGATGAGGAGCGCGAAGAACTGCCCGACCGAGATCTCCTGTCGGAAGATCAGGAAGAGCATCAGGAACAGGATCGACGTCCGCAGGAAGTTGACGGCCGTGCCCTGCACGAAGCTCAGCGAGCGCAGGTAGCGTACCTTCTTGAGCTCGAGCTTGAGGATTTTGTCCGTGGTCGCGTTCAGTCGGCCGACCTCCTGATCGGTGAGGCCGAGCGATTTCACGAGCTCGATGTTCCTGAGCGACTCGGTCGTCGCGCCCGCGAGGGCCGTCGTTTCGGCGACAATGACCTTCTGCAGCGTCTTGATCTTGCGGCTCAGGACGGAGCTCAGTCCGCCGAGGAGCGGGATCGTCAGCAGGAATGCGGGCGCAATGGCCCAGTGGACCTTCGCGGCGTAGATGACGACGAACACCACGCCCACGAGCGTCGTGAAGACGACGTTCACGAACGCGGCGATGAACCGCTCGGAGTCCGTGCGCGCCTTCTGGAGCTTGCCCAGTGTCTCGCCGCTGCGCTGGTCCTCGAACACCTGGTAGGGCAGGGCGAGGGAGTGGCGGATGCCGTCGGAGTAGAGCCGCGCGCCGACGCGCTGGGTGATGACGTTGACGAAGTAGTCCTGGAAGTTCTTGGCGACGCGCGAGACGAACGCGACGCCCACGGCGGCGGCGAGCAGGAGGAGCACGCCGCGCATGAACTCGCCGGTCGTGTACTGATCGTACCGCGTCGCGTAGCGGTCGATGATGTGCCGGAAGATCAGCGGGTCGAGCAGGGAGAACACCTGGTTGACCGCCGCGAGAAACAGCGCGAGGAGGATGAGCAGCTGGTGCTGCTTCAGGTAGCCTAGGAGGATGCGCATAGGTTGAACTTACGGTGGCGAGTCGGCGCGAGCACGCCTGTCATTGCGATCGGAGGCCGTCATAGGTCTCCACTTCCGTCCACCGGCGATGTCGGCGTAGCGTTGTGCGACGCCACGTGAGACAGGTTCATGGAATATCGACCGTTAGGCAGGTCGGGACTCAAGGTCCCCGCGCTCAGCTTCGGCACTGCCACGTTCGGTGGCGGGTCCGAGTTCTATCGTGCGTGGGGCTCGACGGACGTCGCCGAGGCGCGGCGCCTCGTGGACATCTGCCTCGAGGCGGGTGTCACGTTCTTCGATACGGCGAACTCGTACTCCACCGGGCGCGCCGAGGAGATTCTCGGCGCCGCGATTGTCGGGCGACGCAACGAGCTGCTGCTCGCGACCAAAGCAACGTTTCCGCTGGGCGACGGGCCGAACGACCTGGGGTCGTCGCGTTGGTTCCTGCAGCGGGCGTGCGAGGATAGCCTGCGCCGCCTCGGCACGGATCATATCGATCTGTACTACATGCACACGTTCGACACCACCACGCCGGTGGACGAAACGCTGCGTGCGCTCGACGACCTCGTCCGGAGCGGAAAGGTTACGTACATCGGGTGCTCGAACTTCGCGGGGTGGCACCTGATGAAGTCGCTGTCGATCTCGGAGCGTTACGGGTGGTCGCGCTATGTCGTGCATCAGGCGTACTACTCGCTCGCGGCGAGGGATTACGAGTGGGAGCTCATGTCGCTCGCGATCGATCAGAAGATCGGAACCGTGGTGTGGAGCCCGCTGTCGGGCGGGGCGTTGACGGGGAAGATTCGCCGCGGACAGCCGATTCCCGAGGGGACGCGGTCCGCGCAGCTTGGCCTGGAGCGCGCGGGTGACGTCGAGCGGCTGTACGGCATTGTCGACGTCCTCGATGCGATCGCGACGGAGACAGGGAAGACCGTGTCGCAGGTGGCGCTCAACTGGGTGCTCCGGCGACCGACGGTCGTCAGCGCGGTCCTCGGTGCGCGGAACGAGACGCAGTTGCGGGAGAATCTCGGCGCGATCGGCTGGCGGCTGACCGCGGAGCAGGTCGAGCGGCTCG
>DASURJ010000998.1:0-12533 GCA_036280115.1 Gemmatimonadaceae bacterium | reverse complement strand
CCGAAGCGCGTTCGCGGCCGAACGCCGAGCTGACGGCGCGCTGCGCCTTCACAGCCTCAAGTTCGTCTTTCCTGAAGTATCCCGGCTCGATGAACCGCTGGATCTCGGCGTCGAGGGCCGCAAGTGCGCTTTTGAGCTTGTCGGGCGTAGTCTGGCCGCTGATCGTGATGGGACCAACGTGGTCGAGTGTGTAGTAATTGACGCCAACGGACTGCCAGAGTCCCGTGTCGACCAGTCTTTTCTGGAGCGCAGAGTTGGGTTGGTTGAGCACGTCGGAAAAGACATCCGCGGCATACGTCGCCTTGGGGTCGCGACGTACACTCGGTCCCTGCCACTGTATGAGCACGGTCACTGCACCAACCGGCTGCTCGATGATCATCGCCTCACTCTTCTCGAGTCTTGGAATGGCAGGAATCGGATCCGACACGAACGGGTCCGCCCCTTTCGGCCAGTCACCGAACGTCTTTTCGGCTAGCGAAAACACGCTATCCGGCACGACGTCGCCAGTGACGATCAGGACCGAGTTGTTCGGGACGTAGTACTTGCGCTGGATCTCCCGCATCTTCTCCGGTGTCACTGTCAGAATCACATCGCGGTCACCGATGACGTTCTTGCGACTCCAGTTGCCGGGGTAGAGTCGCTTCCCGATTTCCGTCTGCAGCTTGAAGAACGGGTTGGATTCGTTGCGGTCGTACTCGCCAATGACGACCCGCCGCTCACGCTCGAGCTCGTCCTGCAGGAAGAGCGGTGAGCGAATGGCGTCGGCCATCGCCTGCATGCCGCCGGCAAGACTGTCCGCCGGAAGCGTCATGTAATACGCGACACGCTCCTCGTCCGTCCGGCCGTTGAAGACGGCTCCAAGCTCGGCCGCTCGGTCGATGAACTGATCGGGCTCCGGGAGGTGCGCGTTCGCCTTGAAGAACATGTGCTCGTACATGTGCGCGAGCCCGGCGTATTCGGCCGACTGTGTGAACGAACCGTTCTTCACGTCGATCTCGACCGTCGCCAGCGGAACGCCGTGGTTCTCGACGACGATGACCTCGAGCCCGTTCGCCATCACGCGCCGCTTGATGATCTTGTCGAGCTCCGTGCGTTGCGCCAGTGCGGACGACGCCGTCAACCCGACAGCCACGACGAGCGTTGCAAGCGCCATCGGCAACGAATTTCTTTTCATGCTCATGTCTCTCACACCACCTGCCGTTAGCGGCGCACAACTGCCCGGACGCATCGACTCGACCCGGGTCCGGCGGGCCGAGCCGCTTGCGCCATACACCACGTTCCGTATCGGGGGTCCGGCTGACCTCTTCTACGATGCCACGTCAGCGGACGATCTCGCAAACGCGGTCATTGCTGCGCGCGAGGCTGGTCTGCCGTTTTTCGTGCTCGGGCTTGGGGCGAACATCCTCGTCGGAGACAAGGGATTCCGCGGCCTCGTCATCAAGAACTCCGCCCGGGCCGTTCGGTTCGACGACGACGGACGCGTCTGGTGCGAGACGGGCGTCGTCATGCGCGACCTGATCGCCGACGCCGTTCGTCGCGGTTGGTCGGGGTTGGAGCATTACGTCGGGATCCCGAGCACTGTGGGAGGCGCGGTCTGGCAGAACCTACACTTCTTGTCGCCCGCCCCCGATCGCGAGCGGACGATGTTCATCGACGAGGTCTTCGAGAACGCCGAGCTGCTCGACGAACACGGCACCCGGCGCGTCGTCGACAAGGCATACATGCGGTTCGGGTACGACACGAGCGTGCTGCACGCTGGACGCGACGTGGCGCTCTCCGTCACATTCCGGCTCGAGCGCGGCGACCCCGCCGTCATGCATCGCGTCATGCAGGAAAACCTGAGCTGGCGCGGCGCCCGTCACCCCTGGCTTGATATCCACCCGAGCGCCGGGTCGATCTTCAAGAAGATCGAGGGTGTCGGGGCAGGGCGGCTGATCGACCAGTGTGGGCTCAAGGGGTATCGGGTGGGGGATGCGCAGATCTCGCACATCCACGCCAACATCATGGTGAACCTCGGCAACGCGACTGCGGCCGATGTCCGCGCGGTCATCGCCCACGCACAACAGTGCGTGCTCGAGCGGTTCGGGCAGCGACTGGAGCCGGAGATCGGTTTCATCGGCGAATTCTGAAAGAACCCGTCGCCACCGAGGCTCACAATACGTGGGCGAAGCCGAAGACGAACCGCCACCGCTGCTGGCGGTCGATCGCCCGGGCGGTCCCCACGCTGAGCGCGCCGCCGAAGAACCGAAGTCGCACGTCGACCGAGGACTTCACCCCGTCAGTCGGGCGTGACAGGGGGGCGCCATCGGTAGTCCCGGCCCACCCCATGACCGAATCGGCGACGGTTCCAAGCCGAGCGATCGACTCGCGTGCCGCATCGTTGCTGGCCCGCGCCCAGCCGCTCTGCACTCCGGCGGAGAGCATGGGCGCAATAGCCGGGAGGACCCAGCGTCTGACCCGGATCGGTGCCCTCCAGAGCGGGAGCGGCAGCATTACGGCCCCGCGAACGACGGCCGCCTGATTGCCTGCGAACTCCTTGTAGCCGTACCCGGGCAGGTTCTGGTTCTCGCCGAGCTCGAATAGCTGTTGTGGCGGAATTCGCTGCCCGAACACCATTCCTCCGTCGGCACGCACGGCGACCAGGAACGGTCCAGCGGTTCGACGTGCAACTGCCCGCATCTCGATGCGCTGCCACGAGAGGTCGCCGCCGGCGACGTCGGCCTGAATCATCGCGCCGACCCCCGGACTGACGAACGCCGCGTTCACCTCCGGATTAACCTCGATTTTCGCGGTCGCGATAGCGTAGCGTCCGGGATCGACGCCTCGATTGATTCGAAACCCCGAGTCGCTGCGTGCGAGCGGCCCGTAGCTGCGTCGCGTCACTGCGTAGCGGTCCGACCCGACGCCGGCCTCGAGGCGCAGGCGCACGCCCGCCTGCCGCCCCATCACGTGGGTGACGCCCACCATGGCATGTCGCCGGTCGACGTAGTCGTAGGCGTCGACCGAGAACAGCGCGCTCAGCGTCGAGCCGCTGTCGAACGGCTCCCGGAAGTCATTCGTGATGTCCAGCGTCCGTCCCGCACGGGCAAATGCCGACCACGACCCGCGCTGCTGTTCGAGCCGGACGCGACCGCGAGCCGTGTGTTCGGCCCACGCCCAGCCGAGTGTAGCGCGGGCCACGAGACCGGGCGCGGCGTCGCGGAAACGTGCCTCGACGCCGATACCGGTGTAGGCGCCCTCGACGCGGTTGTAGTGAAAGAGGTCCGACGCGTTCTCGTATCGAGGCCTGACGAGCGGTGGGCCAGTAAGCCGCCACGGATCGGGGGCGACGTCGGTGAAGTCGTCGGCTCGCACGCTCGCGGCCAACTCGCCGACGTCGCGCGCCCACCCCCGGTAGCGGCCGACACTGTCGGCCGGGGCAAACGTCAGCCGGTGCGGGACGAGGCGGAGGGTGTCGGAGCCTAACGAGTCGAGCGGCGCGAAAAGGGGCGTGTCGGGTGGGTTCACCTCGAGTCGGCGAAACCGCGTCACCACGCGCAGAATCGCCCGTTGCTCGCCAAGCAGGGGCACGGCCGCCTGAGCTTCGAACCGCTGGTACGTGGGGAGCCAGAATCGTTGGTCGTACTCGCCGTTCTCCAGCTCGACGTACGCCACCGCTTCGATCTGTGACGCGACGAGCCGTGTGACAGCACCCGGCCGCCGCCGTCCGACCGTTACGAAATAGCCGCGCATCCGGACGATGTGGGCCCGGTCGGCATCGAGCTCGATATCGCCGCGGAAGAGTGTCGTCGGACGCGTGACACGCTCCGGTCGCGGTTCGACCCGGATTCGCGCGATCGGGATTTCGCGACCACCCGGACGGAGGGTGGCAATTGTGTCACCGCCTGAAAAGCGGTACACCTGGTCCCGATCGGATGCGAAGGGGTGGACCGCCATCGTCGCGTTCGCCCGGCGGGCCCGCCGTCGGCGCGGTGTGTCCCCCCGCGCCGCGGAGTCCGGCTGCCCGAGCAACAGCGCGATGCGGTTTCCGTAGAGCATGGGAACGAGCCACGCCTGCCGGAACATGCCAACGGCAGAGAGCGTGAGACCCACGGACTGCGACCGGTAGCCAACGACGCGCTGCTCGTACGTGCCACCGCGATGCCAGCGGACGACGTTCGCCGTCTGCTCCACGGCGAACGTCTGCTCGACCCCATCCGACTGGCGCGCCGCGATCGCCAGCTCGCTCTCAGCCCGCGCGACATACGCGCGCAGTGAATCGGGCACGTAGCGGTTCTGGACCGAGGCGCGCTCGACGAGCGCGCGAACCGCCGCAGTGGAGTACGTCGAATCCACCCACTGTGCCGACGGTGACGCCGTCGCGACGACCATCGACGCTGCTGCCAGCAAGACCATCGCGCGCCGACTCGCTACACGTCGGCCGCAGCCGCCCGTTCCTCGCGGCGCACGGCCGCGATGGATGCCACGACACCGGCGATGAGTATCAGCGCCACGATGCCGAGCAGGTAGAAGTTGAAGCTCGGGCCAACTACTTCCTTCAGCCATTCTGCGGCGAGCATTTTGAGGCCGACGAGGCCGAGAATCGCCGCGAGCGACACTTTCAAATACCGGAACTTCGCGATCGCGCCTGCGAGCGCAAAGTACAACGACCGCAGCCCGAGGATCGCGAACACGTTACTGGTGAACACGATGAACGGATCGGTCGTAATCGCGAAGATCGCGGGGATCGAATCGACCGCGAAAATGAGATCCGTCGTCTCCACCAGCACGAGCGCGACCGCGAGCGGAGTCAGCATGAGGCGACCCCCTTCGCGAACGACGAAGTGGGATTCTCGATAATCCTTGCACACCGGGAAGAACCGACGCACGAGCCGCATGACGAGCGCGTCGTCAGGATCCGCCGTCTCGTCGGACTTCGACCACAGCATCTTCAGCGCGGTGTACACGAGGAACAGGCCGAAGATGTAGAGGATCCAGTGGTAGCGCGCCACGAGCTGTGCGCCGAGCCCGATCATCGCCCCGCGCATTACCAGCGCCCCCAGGATGCCCCAGAACAGCACGCGGTGCTGGTACTTCGCAGGCACGCGCAGGTGCTCGAAGATCATCGCGATCACGAACACGTTGTCCGCGCTGAGCGAGACCTCGATGATGTAGCCCGTGAAGAACTTCACAGCGGCGAGGCGGCCGTCGTTGATGACCCCGTCCACCCTATCGACCGTCCCGCCGAGCCCCAGCCAGTGGTTTTCGTACGCGAAGTACACGAAGACGGCGAACAGCACCGCCATCAGAAACACGGCGCTGGTGAAGGCGAGTGCCTCCTTCACCGACACGACGTGCGCCTTCCGGTTGACCACGCCCAGATCGAGGGCGAGGACCACGAGGACGAAGAGGACGAACCCTACCCAGATCCAGATAACGGAGTCGATCGCTCACCCCCTGATCGGGAACACGCTCCCCGCGTATTCCTCGTTTGCCTTCACATGTCTTGCCGTGTCAGATGCTGCGCGACGCTGGTTCCACGACGACCAGTGCGCCAGCTCTTCGACGTCGATTCGGTCGTGGCTACTGACGGCGACCACGCTCGAGGTCGCGGGAAGATAGCCGCGCGGTCGACTGCGCACCCGGCCGTCGAGCCGAGGTGCGCCGCCTACATCGAGGCATTCACCGACGTCGTTAGTGCCTCGACCACTTCGGTTGCCGTCGTCCAGGCGTCGATCGCGCGCTCCAGCTCGGCCCTTGCCGCCTCCAGCTCGATGCCGAGCCGAGTTGCAGACGCTGCGCCATCGCTCGTGGTATAGAGCTCGGGATCCGCCAGGGCCGTGGTGAGGCCGGAGATCGTCTGTTCGATCCGCGCTACGTCCTGTTCCGCCAGCTCCACATCCCGACGGGCACTTCGTAACGCGTCGCGCTGGTCCCGGCGCGGCTCCTTGCGCCGATCGACCGTCTGTCGCTCACGCATCCGATGTGTGGCCGCTTCCTCCGCCGCCCTGACCCGGGCCGCGTGCGCACGTTCTGCGCTCACGACTTCCCATTCGGCGAAACTGCCGTCGAACGGCGTTAGATGCCGGTCGTGAAGCACCCAAACTCGGTCGGCCAGGGCGCGCAGCAGTGCACGATCGTGGCTCACAATGATGACGGTGCCGTCGTAGCGTTCGATCGCGTCTTCCAACGCCTCGATCGATTCGACGTCCAGGTGGTTGGTCGGTTCGTCGAGGATCAGCAGGTTCGCGCGCGCGAGCATCATCATGGCGAGTGCGACACGTGCGCGCTCGCCCCCCGACAGCGACTCCGCGCGCCGCTGGACTTCGTCGCCGGAAAAGCCGAACCGGCCCAGATGACCCTGCACCTGTCCGCGCTCCCAGGTCGGCCGCAGCTCGGCAATGACATCGTAGAGAGCGCGGTCGGTCGGCACCTGTGTCAGGTCCTGGCGGTAATACGCCACCGCGATCGAGTTACCGAGCCGTAGCGTGCCGCCCGCCACTTCCAACTCCCCAATGAGCGTGCGAAGCAGTGTCGACTTGCCGGCGCCATTTGGCCCGATCAGCCCGACCCGGTCGCCGCGATGGATATATCCGGAAAACTCTTCGACGAGTACTCGGCCGCCGATCGCAATTCGGACGCGGTCCGCAGCCGCAACGATATCGCCCCCGCGCGCCACGGCATCGAAGCGGATCGCCATGGTGCCGCCGCCGGATTCGTCGGGCGGCGGACTGAGTCGCGGGAGCCGCTCCAGTCGTTTCCGACGACCTTTGGCTTGCTTGCTGTTCTGGCCGGCGATGTTCCGGCGGATGTAGTCCTCTTCGCTCGCGATCTGTCGTCGCTGCTTGTCGAAGGCGCGTTGCTGCGTGAGGCGTCGCTCCGCGCGCTGGCGGACGAAGGGCTCGTATCCTCCGGTGTAGGCGGCGGTTGTCCCGTTCTCGAGATGAAGGATGTGATCGGCGACGCTTGCCAGAAACGCGCGGTCGTGGCTGATCACGAGAACGGTCGCCCGCGTGTCCCGAAGGTACTGCTCGAGCCATTCGGTAGTCTCGAGGTCGAGGTGGTTCGTCGGCTCGTCGAGTAGCAGCACGTCCGAAGGCGCGACAAGCTGGCGTGCGAGCCCGACGCGTCCTCGCTCGCCGCCGCTCAGGGTCTCCAGCCGCTTCGTTCTCGCGGCGGTCGGGTCGAACCCCAGCCCGTGAAGGACCGCGTCGACGCGCGCGGTGATCTCGTAGCCGCCCTCGCGCTCGAAGCGCTCGAGGTCATGCGCATACCGGTCGAGCATCTGCGGCGTTGCCGCCTCGCCGAGCTCGCCGATCCGCGTCGCCTGCTCAGCGAGCGACCGCTCGAGGTCGAGGAGGTGATCGAACGCGCCGGCCACCGCTTGCCAGACGGTCGTCGCGTCGCCGAAGTCCCGGTGCTGCTCGAGCAGGGTTACTCGTGTCGTCGGTGCACGCACCACCGCGCCGCGCGTCGGTGGGAGCGCACCAGTGATGAGATTGAAGAGCGTGGTTTTTCCCGTCCCGTTCCGCCCGACGATGCCCCACTTTTCCCCGGACGTGACCGTGAAGGTCACATCACGGAGTACCGTCGTCTCGCCGAACTCCACGGCCACTCCCGACAAGGCGATCTGTGTCATGGCGCGATCAGCCCTGCACCCAGGATCGCCACTCGTCGTCCGCGAGCCCGATGGTCACCCGGTTGGAGAAGCGCGCGAGTGGCATCTTCAAGAGCAGTGGTTCGTCGGCGAGCTTTTCAAGCCAACGCTCGTCGCTCAGGCGAGCGTGCGCGAGGCCGAGTTCCTGAAAGCGCCGTGAGTCGCGATCGATGAGTTGGAGCACGCCAAATTTCTGCGAGAACCGCTTCAGCTCACCAAGCGAAGCAGCCCGCTCGGTCAGGTCGACGAAATGCGTCTTTACCCTGCGCTCAGCGAAGAAGCGGAGCGCCTTTCGAGTATCCGCACTTTTCCTGATGCCGAAGATTTGGACTTCCACGAGTCGCCCAGGGACCGACGTTCCCACGGCCGCGCGCGTTGCGCAGGGGACGCATGCCGTGTTGGTGGGCGGAAATCTACCGCGATGACCGAGCGGGCCTACTCCCCCGCGTGGTGGCTGCCGGGACCTCACACCAAAACCATCTGGGGACGCTTCTTTCGGCGCACTCCGCCACTCGTTACCCGGACCGAGCGTTGGCACACGCCTGACGATGACTTCGTCGACGTCGTTCGCCTGGACGCGCCAGCCGGTAGCCCCCGGTTGCTCGTGTTGCATGGCCTCGAGGGCGCTCCGCGCTCACATTACGCGCGCGGCTTGTTTCTCGAGGCGTCCCGCCGCGGGTGGGCAGCAGACCTGCTGATATTCCGCGGATGCGGCGGTGAGCTGAATCGCGCGCCGCGGTTCTACCATTCGGGCGAGACGGGCGACCTGGACGTCGTGGCCCGGCGCCTTCTCTCAACCGATCCCGACCGCCCGCTACTGCTCGCCGGTGTGTCCCTCGGCGGGAACGTGTTGCTCAAGTGGCTAGGGGAGCTCGGCGACTCGGCGCCGGATCGCGTGGCGGCAGCCGCCGCTGTCTCTGTGCCGTATGATCTTGCCCGCGCGTCTCGGCACATCGGCCGCGGTTTCTCGCGAATCTACGAGCATCATTTCCTCCAGTCGCTTCGGCGGAAAGCACTGGCGAAGCTCGCACACTACCCGGCGCTGGTCTCGCGGGCGAAGCTAGAGGCAGCCCGAACACTCTACGACTTCGATGACGTCGTCACCGCGCCGGTACACGGGTTCGCGAGTGCTGATGACTACTACACCCGGTCGAGCGCTATACACTTTCTACCCCGGATTCGGGTGCCGACGCTACTGTTGAGCGCGTTCGATGATCCGTTCCTTCCCGCGGACGTCCTCGAGAGCGTGCGACGGATTGCCACGGAGAACGAGTTTTTGGCGGCAGAGTTTCCACGGCGGGGTGGTCACGTCGGCTTCGTCTCGGGCGCGAATCCGTTACGTCCGTTCTATTACGCCGAATGGCGAGTTGCGGAGTTCCTCTCTGTAGCGCTCCACCGCACTACCGGGCACGCGGTTCGCAACGGCAGGTTGTCGCAACGTCGCTGACGGGAGCGGCGTTTGTGATGCACGAGAATGCCTTTCTTTCTTCGCGAGGCTCTGATGGCGCGGCGCAGGCGCAACAGATCCCTTGTTGCAGCTTGACGCTTACGGTGGCCCGGTTTCGAGGACACCTTGTGGTGCGTAGCTCGGCGTGAGGTTCACGCCGTCATGGCGCGTCTGTCGATACCTTCAGCGCAAACGAATGCAGTTCGTCTACTTGCTTGCCTTTCTCACGGGACTGGTCCTCGGCGTCTACGCTATGATCCGCGGCGTGGAGCGGATCGGAACACGCGGGCGATCGCCCGAACTGGATGCGATGGGTCGTCCCATTGGGACGCCGCGTCTCGTGTTCACGGCTCCAACCACCAGTGCGTTCGCAACCGTTCTTGGAATCACCGGGTACCTGCTTTCTCGTTACACGACCTTGTCAGTCGGTACGCAGGTGACGGTCGGCCTCGTGGCGGGGCTTGTTGGCGCCGTCCTCGCAACGGCCGTCGTCGCGAGATGGGCCACACAGGCTGCCGAGCATGATGTGATCGACGAGCGCTACTTGCTCCAGGGTCATCCCGCGCAAGTGGTGTCGGCCATTGCCGCGTCGCAGACCGGTGAGATCGCGTACCTCGTTGGCGGAAAGCGTTATGAGGTGACCGCCCAGAGCCTCGACGGCACTCCAGTTGATGTCGGCACGGAAGTCGTCATCGACCGTGTCGAGAATGGCGTCGCGTACGTCGAGCCGTGGGCGCAAGTGGAGCAGCGGTTGTAACCGCACCGGTGCGCTGGCGCAACCGTGGCCGTGGCGCCGAGGCGACGGCGCGCGGAGTGCAGCGGGAGCAGTAGGAGCTACGAGGGGCGGGGATGTCAGACGCGGCCATTTTTGCGATCGTGTTCGTATCGATCTTCGTGCTGCGGATCATCGCCGCGACACTCGTGTTCTGCTGGATTCTTCCTGAAGGCGATCGTTGCCCCAATTGCAACGCCGTCACGCTTCACGTGCAATCGCGCGGCCTCATGCGCTGGATGCCGTGGTTCCGGTCGAGTTGGTGCCTCGCGTGTGGATGGCACGGGATGCTGCGCCGCGGCCCTTCGACTGAGTCGCCGGTCACTGCCGAGCGAACACTCACGAACAAACGTTAGGATCGTCGGTAGATCACGAGCGACCGGGACAGTGACGAGCTCGCTCAACGGTCGCTGACGTAGAGCCGAAGCCACGTCGGCCAGTTCCCGCTGAGCTCGAAATACTCATCGAAGTACACGAGCCCGGCATCCTCCAGCTCGTCGAGAATCTCGCGCAGCGCCGTGTCGTCGGCGAACGGGCCGACGACTACCATCCGGCCGTCGACCCGAAACTCGTCGGCAGTCAGGTTCAGCCGGCGATCGATTGCCTCTCGCGTGATCCCCGAGCGCTCGTACGCGTCGCGCTTGATGAACAACATCGAGTAGCCAGCGGGAATTTCTTGCGCCATGGTGTGTGCCTCACTCAGCGTGAACCGCGCGTGTACAGTACTATTTCAGCATGTCGCCGTTGTATTCCTCGACGCTCGAAGCGGCGTTTGACGTCATTGTCGTTGGCGCCGGTCACGCGGGCACCGAGGCCGCGGTCGCCGCGGCGCGGGTCGGTGCGTCCGTCGGGCTCATAACGAGTGCGCTCGAGAGCATTGGGCAGATGTCCTGCAACCCGGCCATTGGCGGGGTAGCAAAGGGTACTGTCGTCAGAGAGGTCGACGCGCTTGGCGGTCTCATGGGACGCGCCACCGACATGGCCACCCTCCAGTTCCGGATGCTGAACCAGGGGAAGGGCGCCGCCGTGTGGGCACCTCGCGCACAGTGCGATCGGGGCATGTACCGCCGCGCGGTCCGGTCGCTCCTCGAGAACCACCCAACGCTGCACACAATTCAAGGCACCGTAGCCCGGTTGCTCCTGGACGGCGAGGCGAGTAGCGGTCAGGCCGCCGTCACGGGAATCGAAACACTCGAAGGGCGGCGATTCGGCGCGCGTGCCGTCGTGATCACCACGGGCACATTCCTCCGCGGGCGGATCCACATTGGCACTACGACCCGGATGTCGGGTGGTCGTGCCGGAGAGTCGGCTACGACACACCTCGCCGAGCAACTCGAGGAGGCGGGCCTTACCGTCGCGCGGTTCAAGACCGGCACGCCACCGCGTATCGACGGTCGCACGGTCGAGTTCAGGTTGCTGGAACGTCAGGAGAGTGAGATCGAGCGTTTTTCATACTTATGGTCTCATTACTGGCGTGATAATGCTTCAAATGAGGCGCGATCCACGGGGCTTTCGGAAAAGCCGGTGCGCCTGCCCCAGCTGCCGTGCTGGATCACATTCCTCGACGAGAAGGGAAAGCAGATTATCGCGGACAACCTGGAGTTGTCTGCCATGTACGGTGGTGCCATTGGGGCACGCGGCCCCCGTTACTGTCCATCGGTAGAGGACAAAGTCGTCAAATTTCCAGACGCCGAGCGCCACCAAATTTTCCTCGAACCTGAGGGACTGGAGACGAGCGAGATGTACGTCAACGGGCTGTCGACGTCACTGCCCGCCCCGGTCCAACTCGAAGTGCTCCGAACAGTTCCCGGACTCGACGCGGTTCGGATGACCCGTGCCGGCTACGCTATCGAGTACGACTATTTCCCCCCTACCCAGCTCGATCCGTTCTTTCAGGTGAAGGCGCTTCGCGGTTTGTACTTCGCCGGTCAGATCAACGGGACAACCGGGTACGAAGAAGCCGCGGGACAGGGTGTGCTTGCCGGTTTGAACGCCGGGCTCGCGACGCTGGGCCGCACGCCGGTCCGACTCGGGCGCGAGACGTCATACATCGGCGTGCTGGCGGACGACCTCGTTACTCGCGGCGTCGACGAGCCGTATCGGCTTTTCACGTCGCGCTCCGAGTTCCGTCTCACTGTCCGGCAGGACAACGCTCTGCGTCGCCTCGCACCGATCGGCATGGAGCTCGGCCTGTACCGTGCTTCGGAACAGCGACGAATTCGTGAGCGCCTCGACGGCGAAGACAACGCACTGGCGTTGGCGCGCAATACGAGCGTTCGCCCCGAGGCTGCGGCGCCACTCCTCGCAGCGGCCGGGAGCGCTCCGCTACCTCACGCAATGCGCATTGCTGACGTGGTGAAGCGGCAGGGAGTGTCGCTCACAGCGCTCTTCGCCGCGGCGGGCGTCGGCCGCGACGCGGCGCCCGAGGCGATGATCACGACGGAGCTCGAGCTGAAGTACGGCGGGTATTTCGAGCGCGAGCGGTCTCAGGCCGAGAAGCTTCGGCGAATGGGGGAGTTCACGCTCGACGACTCGCTTCCTTACGCCGAGATGCGGTCGCTTTCGACCGAAGCGCGGCAGAAGCTCGCGACGATACGCCCTCGCACCCTCGCGCAAGCATCACGTATTCCGGGTGTCAGCGCGAGCGATCTGCAGAACCTCGTGGTCGAGGTCGAGCG
>DASURJ010000997.1:0-7293 GCA_036280115.1 Gemmatimonadaceae bacterium | reverse complement strand
CAGGCGCATCTCGACCAGGCGAAGGCGCTCAAGGACCGCATCGACTGAGTCCGGCGCAGCACCGTCGAACGGAATTGCATCAAATCGTTAGGGCCGGTCCTTCGGGACCGGCCCGTCGATTTATTCCCCTCGTTGCAGCATGCTACTTGCGCGGGCCCCTCTCGCTTCGCACGCGCAGGTGTCGAGCGAAGCCAGTGTGTCAGCGAGGGGGGATCTATGGTCGGAAATGGATGGAAGCGCTTCGCGTCGCTCGCGAGCTGTTCGGCGATTGTCGCGCTCGCCGCATGCGGCGGTGGTGATGGCGTGGGCGACACGACGAACGTCGCCGGCGGCACGGTCGCGAGTGACACCGCGGCAGCGGCAACGGCGCCGGGCGTGGGAACGACGCCGACGACCACTACCGGCAGCCTGAGCACGATGTCGATCACGGGCGGCGACCCCGAGGTGATGCAGTTCCTCGCGACGGTCGACCTCGGCGAGATCCAGGCGGCGCGCCTCGCGCAGCAGCAGGCGCGGAACGCGCAGGTCAAGTCGTTCGCGCGCACGCTCGTGAACGAGCATCAGCAGTCCATGCGTCAGGCTCGGCAGATCGCGCGGAACGCGAACATCACGATCGACACGTCGATGATGGCCAGCACGGTGCCGGGCACGACGGGGACGGGTGCGACCGCGTCCGCCACGACGCCGACCGCAACACCGAGCACGACGAGTGGTGTGGCCGGCCAGCTCGCGATGATGCATCAGCAGTCGATGGAGCGGCTCCGCGGCCTTCAGGGCGCCGACTTCGACTCGGCGTTCATGAACGCGCAGGTGATGGCGCACCAACAGGTGCTCGATGTGCTGCAGCGGTCGCAGGGGCAGACGCAGGATTCCACGGTGCAGCGCCACCTGACCGCGGCCACGGAGAACGTGCAGGAGCATCTCGATCGCGCGCGTGAGATCCAGCAGGCCGTGATGCAGGGTAGCACGGGTACCGGTGCCGGGACGATGCCTGGCGATACCGCCTCCAAGGCGAAGTCGGACACTGGTCGCCGCGGCTGAGCGCGTCGAAGCGCCGAGGCTGCGGCACGGAGCGTGAATTGTGACCGGGCGGGACCGAGGCGGGGCATCGCCGGTCCCGACGGGTCACTGGCACGAGTCACGTTCACAGTGGGGCTTCCATCGTGCGGCGGAGAGATCCTCGGCGGGCATATAGATCGGAACGATCGACGGTAGCGGGAGCGGAACGAGACGCAAGACGGGGTGGGGGTTCGCGGCGCCGTCGCCGCGGCGGAGGAGGCAACGCGGGTGGTGGTGGTGGTGGTGGTGGGCACGAAAGACGGGCGGGCGGGGATGCGACCGGGCTGGCCACGATGGGGCCCGAGCGTACGCCCCGTCCGCCGCGTCCCTCGAATGGCGTCCGCCGCGGCCGGCGGAAGGATGTACCTAACGCGGGTGGCACCGAACGTCCGACGACAGGACCTCGGCCCGAGTCGGAGCGGGTGATCGTGGACGCGTCGAACGTGGCGCACGCGAGCGAGAACGCGGTGCGCCTCGCGAACGTGACGCTCATCCGCGACCACCTGACCGAGGAGGGGATGACACCCATCCTCGTGGCGGATGCCGCGCTGCGTCACCAGATCGACGACGCCGACGGCTACGAGGTGCTCGTCAAGGCCGGCGAGATTCAGCAGGCGCCGGCGGGGACGGATGCGGACTACTTCATTCTCACGTTCGCGCGCGAGCTCGACGCGTCGGTGCTGTCGAACGATCGGTTCAAGGAGCGCATCGCGCACTTCCCTGACGTGCGGGAGCGGATCATCCGCTACATGATCGTCGCCGGCGAGGTCGTGCTCGAGCGTCGCGCGAAGCGGAGAGACCATTGAGGCCGGTGGATGGCCCGCCGGCCGACGTCGCGTCAGGCGTCGACGTGGAAGCGGTGTTGCTCGACGTCGATGGGACGCTCGTGGACAGCACCGGCGCGCACGCGCGGGCGTGGTCGGATGCGTTTCGGGAGACGGGGCGCGAGATCGGCCCGGAGGCGGTGCGTGCGCTCGTGGGCATGGGGAGCGACAAGCTGCTCCCGAAACTCACGGGGATCGACGCCGAGAGCGACGAGGGGAAGCGGCTGATCGCGCGGCGCATGGAGATCTTCTCGACGGAGTACCTCCCCGGGATTCAGCCGTTCGATCGGGCACGTGAGCTCGTGGAGCGGCTGCGTGCGGCGGGGCTGAGGACGGTCGTGGCGACGTCGGCGAACGACGACGAGCTGCGCGGGCTCATGCAGGTGTTAGGCACGGAGTGGCTGCTCGAGGATGCCACGAACTCGAGCGATGCGGATCGATCGAAGCCCGATCCGGACATCGTGATGGCCGCGGTGGACAAGACCGGCGTTGGCGCGGCGCACTGCGTGATGATCGGCGACACGCCGTACGACGTGGAAGCGGCGACGCGGGCGGGCGTGCGGATCATCGGCGTCCGCTGTGGGGGTTGGGGTGACGAGTCGTTGCGCGGGGCCATCGAGATTTACGACGACCCGGCGGATCTGCTCGGTCGCAGCGAGCGGTCGGTCCTGGCGGAGGCGCTCCGTCCGTTGGGCGGCGCGAGAGGTGCGAAGGAGGGAGCGAGGGCGAGAGCAGCCAGCGCGGAGCGGGGAGTCAACGAGTAGCCACGGATCGAGGAGTCTTCATGTCGATGAGAATCAAGGTCGGGCGAATGGTGGGTGCGGGGGCAGTGATGACTCTGCTCGGCGCGTGCAATGCGGAGGGCGGCCGGGAGGATTACTCGGAGTCGCCGGACTCGGGGGCGGTGGCGCCGGCAATGCGTCTGGACACGTCGGCGAGCCGGCACATGCCGGACAGTACGGCGGGCGGGGCGCAGCGGACGGGGCGACCGGGGAGTGCGGGGGACACGCTGGGTTCGCGTGGGCAGCCGGTGGGTACGACGGGAGCGCCGCGGCCGGATACGACGAGGCGTCGGCCCTAGGTCATTCCGAGCGAAGCGGCCGAAGGCCGCGCAGTCGAGGAATCGCTGATATCTCGGGAGAGGAGTCGGAACGGTGGAGCCCGCGTGAATGGATGGCGTTTCGAGCAGGCGAAACCGTTGCGTGACGGCTACAACCTCGTCAAATTGCGTGACCCGTTTCGGCGGGTGATGGGGTGTAGCTTAGCTGGCAGAGCGCCTGACTGTTAATCAGGAGGTCGGTGGTTCGAATCCACCCGCCCCAGTGAAGTGAGTAGGAGCGATTCAGCACATACACGACGCCCCGGCTCTTGCCGGGGCGTTCGATCTTGGGAGCTGGGCGGCCGCGAGGCTCGGCGCGGTACGCACGTAGCCGCCACGGGCGGGCTTCGGGAAGGAGACTCGCTCCCGCGCAGACAGGCCGTGAACGAGCTCGACCGCTCCGCCACCACCCGTGCCTGTTCGGATTCTATTCCGAGACGACCCCGCCGAGTCCGCTCATCTGCTGCGGACACCTTCACGTTGGCGCCCGAAGCGCGCCACCGCGATCAGTGCGCCTCCCTCGCCGTTTGGCTCATGAGGCGGTCGGCGAGGCTGTGCCGCCTGCGCTCGCGTTCACGCCGCTCCACGGCCTCACAGTAGACTGCCAAACGCTCCAACGCCGACTCCGCAAGCTTCTTCTCGATGCCATCGGGTAGGAGGGCGTACGCCATGCGCAGCAGCGAGAGCTGCGTCTTCACGTCGTGTTCCTGCATCAACTTCATGCCCGTCTCCGTCGTGAAAATCCCGCGCGTGAACCCGCAGAGGAGTTCGACCAGCTCGCCCTGAGACTCGTGGAGGGATTGTGAGAGCTGGATGTCATACTGACGTGACGCGCGCCACGACGTCACAACGGAGGACGAATCGCTGCCCCGAGGTCTCCCGTCGTACATGGGTTGCGATATCGCGGGGCCGCGCGCGTTCCGACTACCCTCGCTGCCTCGCAATCTCCGCCGCGCGATCCGCCGCTCGCTTCACCACCGGCTGCAACTCCGGATCGGCTTCACGCCACAGGTCGACGAACTTCAGGTAGTAGGTCGCGGCCCGGTCCCATTCCCGCTTCGCATCGTACAACTCGGCGAGGCGCTTGTAGGCCCCGGCCAGGTGGTTCGGGTCGATGTCGATGTCGCTCAGCGGATTCGCAGCGAACTTCTCATAATAGACGATCGCCGAATCCGCGATCCCGGCGCGGTCGAACGCGTAGCCCATCTCGGCGTAATGACTTCGCTCGAAATCCAGCGTGTACTGCTCGCCCGCGCGGATGAACGCGATGGCGTCGGCAGGCCTGCCACGCGCCAGAGCACTGTTCGCCTCGTAATACAGGTGCAGCCGCGGATCGCCTCCTACCACGGCCGTGTCCCTCGCCCAGCCGGCGTGCGCGCGCTGCGCCAACTCGGCGTCCTGCGTGTACCGCGCGATCCACGAGAGATAACTCCACGGTCGATCCGCGGCCGGCAGCGAATCCATCGGAATCCGCGCGAGGGCGTCCCGGACGAGCCGCCGTGCACGCACGGAATCGCCGCGGAACAGACCAAGTACCATGGCACTATCGAGCGACGCGAGAAGGCGCGGAGTCGGCGAACGGTCGGCTTGCAGTGCCGCTTCGCTCCCGAGCCGGCTCCAGCGGAGCACATCGCCCAAACGTCCCCGCAGCATCGCGATGCCGCCTGCGTAGTAACTCGCTCTGTCCCGTTCAGACGCTGATGCCGTGCTCTCGTATGCCTTGCGAGCAACGCTTTCGGCGCTGTCCAGCTTTCCCTCATGCATCAGCACCGCAGCCTGGGCGACCCAGTGACCGCGATGCGACGGGAGGATCGTCCTGAAGCGATCGTACGTGCGCCGGGCACCTTCCCGATCGTTCATCGCATTGTATGCGTCGATCAGGTTGGTGAAGGCACCTCCGAATGGACGCGGGAGCGCGGTCGCGCGCTCGAGCAGCTCGGCGGCCCGCTTGTAGTTGCGCTTCCGGAAATGCCGCGTCGCGGCGTTGTTGAGTCCCGCCGAATTCAGGGGGTCGCGCGCGACCAGCGCCTCGTATGAGCTGATGGCCCGATCGAGATCCGGCGACGGGCCGTAGGTGTAATACGAAGCCTCGGTCAGGAGGCGCTCATTCTCGCTGAGCCGATCGCGATGCCGGTATGCCTTGCTGATCGCCTCGAGGAGCTGGCTGCGATTGCGACCGCTGCCGGCATAACTGGCCGCCAGCCGCCGCCAGGCCATCGCGAACGTGCTGTCGTGAGCTACCGCCTCGCGCAACAGTTTACGCGCGCGTTCGGGGTCGCCCTGCGATGCGAGCATGTCGCTCGCCTCCACGTACTTGCGCAGGGCGGGCAAGGATGACGTCGTCACGCGCTCCAGCGACTCCGTGTCGCGCAGGTCGCGCAGCGACTCGCCGACCTTGTCTCGTACATCGCGCGACAACTTGCCTATGGCGCCGATCAGCTCGGCGTCGCTGGCGGCCGTCCGGCGAAAGAGCGCCAGCTCGCGACCGTCGAGCGCCGACACGAGCCGCGCCGACACCACGTAACTCGGACCCAGCTGCACGATGTTGCCATCGAGCACCGCCTTCGCGCCCTCACGTGTCGCGATCTCGCGCGCCACATCGAACTCGACCCGCGACGCCGTGGGCCGGCCCATCATGGTCAGGACCTCGCCGATCGCCGAGCGTGTGATGACGTTGAGGTTCGGCGATTGCGCCAGGTCCGTGCGAATCGCCTCCGCCACCGTGACGCCTAACGACGAATCCTGGCTCGGCGGCTTGAAGTCGGCCACCAGCACCATTTCGCGCTCCCCGAACTCACCGGCACCGCGCAACGACCCCGCGGGCCCGATGCCGAGGGCACGCAGGATCATGAAGCCGGCGAGCAGCAGGGCGAATCCACCGACCGAGATCACGCCGCCCGTCCACGTGCGCCGCCACGACACATGCGGCCCGGCGCGCACGGCCAGCGTCGCGAGCGTGCCACCGGAGGCCGTCACGGTCGACCCGCCTGGCGTGACAGCCGGCGTCGTGTACGCGCGACGCGTCGCCCGCTGCACGTACCAGGTCCCGAGCACTGCCGGGAGCCCCGCGAGCATGACGCCCACGGCGCCGGGGATCCCCCAGTCCGGAAGTCCGATCGTGCGGGTCGCTGCCCACGCGGTGGCGATCACGACGACGGAAGCCGCTGCCCACAGCGCCAGCGCTTTGCCGAGATGGACCTGCGGCGCGCTGAGGACGGCCGGTGCCTGCACCACATCGCCCGTCGCGATCGAGCCTAACGTGTGCACGAGGACGGACGCACTCGCCGGCCGCTGCGACGGCTCCTTGGCAAGGCACTGCATGACCAGGTCGGCGAGCGCCGGCGGCGTATCGGGGCGAAGCTCACGGGCGTCACGCGGCGTTTCGCTGAAGTGCGCGGCGATCACCCTGGCGGGAGTATCCGCGACAAACGGCGGCCGGCCTGTCAGCAGCTCATAGGCCATTGCGCCGAACGCGTAGAGGTCAGCGGAATGACCGACATCCGGGTCACCGGCCGCCTGCTCGGGCGCGATGTATGCCGGCGTGCCGATGGCCGTGCCAGCCACCGTGAGTGTCGCACCGGGGGCTGCGGTCCGCGACGCCGAGATCGCCTTCGCGATTCCGAAGTCCGTCACCGTGGCGCTGCTCCCCGCGAGCAGCACGTTGTCCGGCTTGATGTCCCGATGCACGATACCGCTGGCGTGGGCGAACTCCAGCGCACGGGCGACGTCACGCAGGATCCCGATCGCTTCGCCGATCGGCATCGCGCCGTTGGCGAGCCGACGCCTGAGGGAGTCGCCCTCGACAAACGGCATCGTAAACCACGGGAGTCCATCCGCGTCGCCGGCGCTGAGCACCGGCACCACGTGCGGATGCTGCAATCCCGCCGCGAGCAGTACCTCGCGCTTGAAGCGCTCGACCGAGATACCGGCGAGGAGCTCGGGCGCCAGGACCTTGACGACGACGCGCCTCGAGAGCGTGTGCTCGTGCGCGAGGAACGTCCTCGACATCCCGCCACCCCCGAGCTCGCGCTCGATGCGGTAGCTATCGCCGAGCGCGGATTGCAACTGTTCGATCAGTGAGCTCACGCGGGGACCTTTGACCTCGCCTGGTGAGCCGGGAAGCTATGGGCCAGCTTCACGGCCCGCCAGCAACTATCGAATGGGTGTCGCGATGGCGCGGCGGCAACGCGAAGGCCGAGCGCGCGCTCACATCTGCGTTGCAGTCGCCCGCGGCGGATTACCCTGAGACGAGTGGCAATGCAACATCGTAAGCAGTGCTTCCGGAGGCACCTGGCGCATCGCACGGCGGCC
>DASURJ010000996.1:0-2007 GCA_036280115.1 Gemmatimonadaceae bacterium | reverse complement strand
GAAAGTCACCGAGCCTGCCGAGCGGAGGTCCGAGTCGCGCTCGGCCGAGACGATGATACGTTGCCCAGGCCAGCGCGAGCGCCGCCAGTGACTGCAGCGCCAGCACCGCGGGAAACACCGCGGCGCCGCCGTCGGAGTACGTCTTGACGTCGCCCTCGATGCGCGCCGGCCAGCCGGCGAGCCACGGGAAGGCGTTCGTCAGGCGGCGCCAGTTCTCCGGGTCCCTCTCGATCAGGCCGTTGACGGCCGCCATCGTCTGGCCATTGCGCCGGGACAGCTCCTCGGCCACCGCCTTCTTCGCATCGGCTGCCGAGACCGGACCGAACGAGCTCATGACCAGCGCCAGGACGAGCGACAGTCCCAGCGCGACGAGCGCCTTTGGGAAGAACGGTCCCGTGGTCCCGAACAGGCACACGAGACCGAACGAGCCCGCGAGCAGGAGACTCCAGCCGCGCGCGAGGTTGTAGAACGACTCGTTCGAGATCGCCGGCTGCGTCGCGAGCAGCACCGCCATCCCGACCCAGACGAGCGCGAGGAACACCCGCCCGCCGGCCCACCATCCCACCAGCGTACAAGCGGCCAGCGCCGGGACGTAGAGGAGCATCGTGCGCTCGACAGGAACGAACGCGCGAACGTGCAGCCAGAAGGGCAGGAGGAAAAACGCCAGCAGTGCGAGAATGAGCTTTCCCCATCCTCGCTCCACCGGCGCGCCCCCGTTGGTTCCCGCGGGCCCTCCTGCCGGCTCGGACATCCGTCAGCCCTGGAGGCCCCGGATGTACGGAATCAGGGCCAGGTACCGCGCGCGCTTGATCGCCGTCGAGAGCTGGCGCTGATGACGCGCGCATACCCCACTCAGGCGGCTCGGCAGGATCTTGCCGTGATCGGTGATGAAGCGGCCCAGCGCGCGCTCGTCCTTGTAGTCGATGAAGCGGACGCGGGTCTCGCAGAACGGGCAGGTCTTCTGTGGGCGGCGCATGGCTTACTCCTCGTCCTCGTCGTCGTCGTCACGACGACGGTTGGCGGCCGCGAGATCCTCCTCCGACAGTGCCGGAGCGCCGAGCTCGTGCTCGTAGGCCGTGATGAGATGGCGGACGACACCGTCGTCGAGCTTGATGGCACGCTCGTATTCGGGGAGCGTGTTCGTCTCCGCGCCGAAGCGCGCGATGACGTAGTAGCCGGTGTCGCGGCGGCCGATGGGGTAGGCAAGCTGGCGGCGTCCCCAGTGGTTCACTTGCATGTCCCCGGGATTCCCGAGGAGCGCATGAAAGCGGCCGAGCTTGTCGTTGATGGCGGCATCCTCGAGCGTAGAGTCGAAGATGTACACCGCCTCATACTGACGCGGCATGCGTGGCAATCCTCCCTTTGGTCGTGACCGCCCCTCGCTGGTTGCCGGAGCGAGAGGAGGGTGAATGTGTGGCCGCCCTGAGCGGCCGGAACAGAACCACTAAAGGTAAATCGCTCTGTGGCTTGCGAGAAGTGGTGCGGTCAGCGCGGTTTGGGGCTCGTCCGCCGGAGCGAATCCACCACCCTGGAGAGCGAATCCAGCCGTGCGCGGCGGCGCGTGATCTCCTCGCGCAACATTCGCAGCTCGGCGCTGTCTCGCGAAGAGACGGCGGCGGAATCCGTCGCCGGCTGCCCCACTGGCTTGCCCGGTTCGAGGCGAGGCGGCGCGGACCGCCTGACCGCTACCGCGCGAGCCGCGTGCGCGGCGCGCGGAGTGGTCGCCGGTGTTCGGTCGCGCGGCCGTGTGGCAGGCGTGTTGCCGGCCTGCTTCACATCCGGTACTGCCATCGCCGCCGTCTGGACACTGGTGTCGGCGACACCGCCGGCCATCGCCAGGGAGTCGCTTGCGCCGACGGAGTCGGCGGCCAGCGCGGCCGGCGAATCCGCGGGAGGTTCGATGGCGCTGTCGGGCGCCGTCGCGATGGCGCCCGGCAGCTCGGGCATCGCGGTCGGCTCCGAAGCGCCGCGTCGATTCGCGAAGGGCAGCCAGCCGCCGCGCGCGAG
>DASURJ010000995.1:0-5414 GCA_036280115.1 Gemmatimonadaceae bacterium | reverse complement strand
CAAGGTCCTCGCACCGTTAGGCATGCGCCGCTCGACCTTTCGGCCGCTCATGGCCATGACGTGGCCGCTCGCGCTCGATCATCGACTCGCGGGTGACAGCGTCCGGCTCCTGCGACCGTACCCCGACGACGTCACCACGTGGGCGTCGGGGTCGCTCTTCTCGTCGGTTACGGAGCTCGCGCGGTTCGCGATTGCGCTCGTCGACAGCGGCCGCGTCGACGGCCGGCAGGTCATCCCCGCCGAGGCGATCCGGATGATGCACACGCGTCAGGCAGCGGTCCCCGGGGCGTCGTGCGGATACACGTACGGTCTGTCGGAGTGCCGTTTCAACGGCGTGCGCACGCTCAGTCACTACGGATTCCGTATCGGCTCGGGAGCCGTGTTCGTGGTCGCACCCGAGCAGCGCGCGGGAGTGATCATTCTCGCGAACCGCAACGGGGCGATCTTCGGGCAGACCGCGCAGGTGGTCATGAGCATGCTCGCCCCGCCCCGCGAGGAGGCGCCGGAGTCCGATCCCCGCCCGGTCGCATTCGATGCCGCCGGGCGCCGGCGCTTTGCCGGCGTGTACGTCGCGGGACGCGACACGCTCCGGGTTGAGGCGCGCAGTGACTCGCTCGTCTACCGCTACGGCACCACCGAGCAGCGCACGCGCGCCGATGCCAGCGACAGCGCCAGCATTCTCATCCTCGGACAGAACGGGAATGTCGTGCAGCAGTTCTCGCTCGTGCGCGGCAGGGATGGACGGACGGAGTACCTGCACGACGGCCTGAACGCGTTTCGCCGCGTGCGCTGACTCGGCATCGAAGACAGATTCAGGGCAAACCCATCTCTGGAGCCCGTCCGTGCGTACGCTCGTATGGCGCGCCCTGGCCATGTTCGTGGCGGCCCCAAGCACCGTGATCGCGCAACAACGCCTAACGGCGAACGATGTCGTCGAGCGGATCCGCCAGAACATCGGTGTGCCATGGGCCGAACAAACGGTCGACACCGTCAAGGACGGCGATCCCGCGACTCGCGTCTCGGGGATCGCCGTGACGATGATGGCCACGCTCGACGTGCTGCAGCGCGCCGCCGCGTCTGGCGCGAATCTCGTTATCACGCACGAGCCTACCTTCTACGACCACCTCGACCGGATCGACGTCCTCGAGCGCGAGCATGATGCCGTCACTGCGGCGAAGCGCGCGTTCATTCGCGACAATCGACTGGTCGTGGTCCGCATGCACGACCACTGGCACCGGCGCCAGCCCGACGGCGTCGCGGTGGGGATGAGCCGCGCCCTCGGCTGGGATCGGTACCGGCGGCCCGAAAGCGAGTTCCTGTTCACCCTGCCCGCGACGACGCTCGCCGCGTTAGGCCGGGACATCCGCGGGCGACTCGAGGCGCGAACGCTCCGCGTCATCGGTGACTCGAGCCTCCGGGTTACGAACGTCGCGCTTGCACCAGGCTTTGCGGGATTCCCGACGCATCGCCAAGCGCTTCAGCGCGACGACGTGGAGGTCCTCGTGATCGGCGAAGCACACGAGTGGGAAACGGTGGAGTACGTGGCAGACGCGATCGCCGCCGGCCGGAAGAAGGCGCTGATCGTGATCGGCCATATCCCGTCGGAGCAGGCGGGGATGGAGGACTTCGCCCGGTGGCTCGAAAAGCTCGTACCGGAAGTGCCGGTCAGGTTCGTGCCCGCTGCTGACCCCTTCTGGGCTCCGAACTAACCACCTCGGCGCGCCGCCCGGAACCCGGGTTGCGCGCGCTCTCGCCCGGTCCCGGTCCCGGCGCTCCCGGTTGGGCGTCCTCGACAATTCGTCCCTGAGCCAGACGCTTCACCCCCCTTCTGGAGCGGTCCGATCCCTGATGCCTTTCTGGTATGGGTCCGCCATACCAGTTTCGCGGCGTCCCCAAACGGAGCCACCCGATGCCGCCTCGCGCGCGCCGCGGACGCATCCTCGCCGTCGCGATCGACCAGAAGTCCGGTCAGCCGCTGTACCGTCAGATTTACAGCCACGTCCGTCAGTGCATCCTCGACGGACGCCTCGCGCCCGGGGCTCGCCTGCCATCGACGCGCCAGCTTGCCGCCGACCTGCGCGTGTCACGCAGCACGGCCGTGCAGGCGTACGAACAGCTGCGCGCCGAGGGGTACATCGAAGGCCTCGGCGGCGCCGAGACGCGGGTGAGCGGAGCGCTCCCCGACTCGTTCGTGCGTGCGGGCTCACGCGATGCCGAGCCCGTGGCGCAGCATCGGTCGTCGCTCGTGCCCTCGGCGCGGGCACGTGCAACGCTCGCGGCGCTCCGTCGGACCTCCCCACCGTTTGGCGCTGGCCCGCGCGCGTTCCGCGCGGGCGTTCCGGCTGTCGACGTGTTCCCGGTGGACACGTGGGGGCGCATCATGGCGCGCCGCTGGAGTCGGACGCCCGCGCGCGATCTCTCATACAGCGATCCGTTCGGCTACCGCCCGCTGCGCGAAGCCATCGCCGACTACCTCCGCGCGGCTCGCGGTGTTCGCTGCACGGCCGACCAGGTCATGGTCGTCTCGGGATCGCAGCAGGGGCTCGACCTCGCGTCGCGCGTGCTGCTCGACGCAGGCGACCGCGTGTGGCTCGAGGATCCGGGGTATCACGGCGCCCGCGGCGCCTTCACCGCTGCCGGTGCGACCGTCGTTCCGGTGCCGGTGGATCAGGACGGGCTCGACGTCATGGCCGGCCGCACACTCGCGTCCGACGCGAAGATGGCCTTCGTCACCCCGTCGCGGCAGCTTCCGCTCGGCGCCACGATGTCGCTGCCACGACGCATCGCCCTGCTCGAGTGGGCGACGTCCGCGAGAGCCGCGATCTTCGAGGACGACTACGACAGCGAGTTCCGATACGCGTCGCGTCCCCTGCCGGCGCTGCAAGGACTCGATCGCACCGGGTGCGTGATCTATGCGGGGACGTTCAGCAAAGTGACGTTCCCGTCGCTCCGGCTCGGCTACCTCGTGGTGCCCACGGCGCTGGTGGATGTGTTCGGCGCGTCACGTCACTTCATCGACTTCCACTCGCCGTTCCTCGAGCAGGCGGTGATGACGGACTTCATCGTCGAGGGGCATTTCGAGCGGCACATCCGGCGCATGCGCGCGATCTACCACGAGCGTCAGGGGCTTCTCGTATCGCTCGCGCGGGAGAAGCTGGGCGGTCTGCTCGACGTGCGTCCGGCGGACGCGGGGATGACGGTGGTGGGCTGGTTAGGCGCCGGGCTCGATGACATCACCACGACGCGCGCCGCGGAGCGGGCCGGCTTGTACGTGCTGCCATTGTCGCCGCTCGCAATCCGCCCGATGCCACCCGCCCTGCTCCTCGGCTACGCCGGCGTGCGCGATGACGAGATCCGCGACGGCGTGAATCGACTCGCCATCGTGCTCGAGCAGCTCGCCCGCTCTCGAGTACCGACCGAGCCGTCACGACTGCTCGCTGTCGCAGGATCAGTCGCCTAAGACAAGAACAGCGCTGGTTAGCTGTTAGCTGGCGCTGGTTGCTGCGGGGTAACGGCCGCTCGGGACGCCACCGTCCCGGAAAGCCGTTCACCCCGCAGCAACCAGTGCCAGCTAACAGCCACCAGCGCTGTTCTAGTAGTTAAGGCTGATCGCTTCCGAGACTGTGCCACCACGAGAGGCCGAGGATCGACCCGATGATGATCACGGCGCCGGCGAGCGTCCACACATCCGGGACCTCGCCTAACACGACGAGCCCCCAGATCACGGCGAACGCCACCTGCAGGTAACCCACCGTCGTGGCGCGCGCGGTGCGCTCCAGCTGGAGGCCACGCGTCATGCTCACTTGTGCGAGCTGTGTCGTGATCCCGACGCCGAGCAGCAGGAGCCACTCGGCCGGCGTCGGCCACTGCCACTCCGCCAGTGCGAACGGCAGCGAGAGCGGGACGCTCATGAGTGGCAGGTAGAACACGATCACGAGCGGATGATCGCTCGTGCGCATCCGGCGCACGAGCACGTAGGAGCAACCGCTGAAGAACGCGCCGCCGAGCGCGACGAGGATGTCGAGCGGCGCGATAGTGTCCGCCGTCGTGCCGAACAGGAACGTGGGGCGCGCGATCAGCACGACGCCAACGAGGCTCGCGAGGAGGCACGCGATCTCCGCGACGCCAAAGCGTTCCTTCAGCACCACGGCCGCGAGGATGGTCGCGAACACCGGGTTCATGTTCTGGATGAGCGTCGCCTCGCCCAGCGGCAGGTTGACGATGGACGCGAAGAAGCACATGAGGGCAATGGAGCCCGTGGTGCCACGAAGGAACAGAAGCTTCCGGTCGGTGCCCCAGGGCGACAGCCCGGCGCGCTTCAGCCACCACCAGCTCAGCGCGAGCGTGATGACGCCGCGAAAGAGCACGATCTCCATGCTCCCGAGTCGTCGCCCCGCGAGCTTCACCAGAAGTCCCATCACGCTGAACCAGAATGCGCCGACCGCGGCCGCTCGCACGCCCGGGGAGAAGGCGAGCGAGCGCGTGGTGACCTCGGGCTCGGTGGTAAGGGACACCCGAGAATAGTATGCGAGCCCAGTCGGCCGACCTATTCGGCGGCGGCCGCTCCGGCCATGCCTGTCGATCATACCGCGGCAGTCGTCTCCGCCGTCCGCGCCTCGCCGTTCGCACTTCGCCGTTCGCACTTCGCCGTTCGCACTTCGCCGTTCGCACTTCGCCGTTCGCAGCGCTACAGATCCACGCCCGTCCCCGCCCCGATCGCCCGCGCCGCCCCGTACACCTGCCACGCCGCGGCGAGGTCCTGGAACGCCAGGCCGACGGTCCCGAATATCGTAATCTGATCGGCGCTGGTGCGGCCCGGTTTCACGCCCGCGATGATCTCGCCGAGCTCCGCGTGGATCGCGGCGGGCCCAAGCCCTGCACCGGCGATGGCGCCCATACGGGCGGCCAGGTCCCTGTCGTCGCAGGTGAACAGCGACGACCTGATGAGCTCCGCGTCCACCTCACCCTTCGCGGGCTCGTCGGCCCCGACGGCCGTGATGTGAACGCCGTCCCGAACCATCGCGCGCGTGAGAAAGGGTCGCTTTGACCACGTGGCGGTAATGATCACGTCGGCGTCGCGCACGGCGTCCCCGACCCGGTCTCGCGCGACGACCTCGATGCCTAACACCCGACCGACCCGGGCAGCGTACGCCTCGGCGCGTTCGGGAATCGCATCCACCACATCGACCCGCTCGACCCGCCGCACGAGCTGGAGCGCGCGCACCTGGGCCTCGCCCTGCACCCCTGCCCCGATGACCGCCACGCGCGACACGTCGGCCCGCGCCAGCACGTCCGCGGCGAGCCCTCCCGCGAGGGCCGTCCGCTCGGCGGTGATGACCACGGAGTCCATGATGGCGAGGACTTCGCCCGTCTCGAGGTCCGCGAGGTGGATGGAGCCGATCACGCTCCGCGCG
>DASURJ010000994.1:0-8286 GCA_036280115.1 Gemmatimonadaceae bacterium | reverse complement strand
CCCGTTTCAACGCAGGCGGGCGTAGTAGAGGAGCTCCTTCACCTCGTCGCCTCGGTAGCGCCGCCCCTCCCGATCGCGGTCGGCGCGGTATCGCTTGTACGTCCGGGTGAACCGCCGCACCCGCCCGTCGACCGCCGCGCCGCGCAGGATCGCGCGGAACTCGGCGTCCGGGATGACGCCCTCGGTGTTGTACGAGACGAGGACGTGGCGCGCACCCGTGGCTGCGAGGAGCTCGCGTAATGCCCCCGGCGCTCGGCGCCGGGAGCACCACGCGCTGCGCTGCTCGCCGTCCGCTATCAGACCGGTCTTCCCACGTACCGCGACGGCTCCGTTGAACCATCCGCGCGCGATGACCTCCGGGATGTGATAGTACCCCGCGTACTGCCGCGTATTGTACGGCGGATCGACGTACAACAGGTCGATGGGACCGAGAGCTCGCGCCACCTCTACTGCGTCCGCCTTGTGCGCGACACAGCGCGCACGCGATGGCACCGGTGGCAGCGGCATCGCCACGAACGGCCGGAGCGCATTCGGCTGCCACCGCTTGATGAACGCGGCGTAGACGCCGGCGGTGTTCGCCACGCGATCCGCGCCCTCGATGACGGCCGCGAGCAGCACGTAGAACGCGTCGTCACCGATCAGCGCGTTCGACTGCCAGGCGTGCAGCGCTGTTCGCGCCGCATCGATTCGCCGCGCGTTCTCGTCGGTGAAGTACATCCGCCCGCCGCTGGGCGCGAAGTGTCGCGTGATGAACCCGTCCGCAGGCTCGAGACCGCACGAGAGGTGGGCAGCCACGGCCTCCAGTGGACGCGAGTGGGCGGCAAGCGCCGCCCGCACCCCCGAATCGGCGCGCGCGAGTCGGTCGAACTCGCCCACCCGCGATGCAACGATGTAAGCGCGCTGCATGACGTACGAGTACGTCATGATGTCGCTGGAGCTCACGCGCCAGCCGTCCGCCTTGAGCGCGCGACCCACGGAAGCCGTTCCCGCAAACGCGTCGTGTGCCGTACCCCGCGGGATGCCAAGGCGGCGGAGGGCGCTGCGCAGAAACGGGAGCAGCTTTGTCTTGTTCCCTATGTAGCGCATCGCCTCAGGGGAGCGCGTGCTCGGATGGAGCCACGGAGGCGGCGTGACGAAAGGCGTCCCACCCAAAGCGACGCACGAGGGCTCCGTGCTCATCGAGACGGGGCGGCGCCAGCCTGATCGTTCCGGGCGGCGCGGGCGCGACGCCGGTGAGCGCTGACGCTCCCACGTCTGCGAGCGCCTCGCGGACCGTTCGAACCACTCCGGCCGGCACTCCAGCGGCTGACAACAACTCGAGCCACTCGGCTGCGGGTCGCGCGCGAACGCGTTCCGCCACGGCGTCCACCACGAGCTGTCGATGGGCGAGCCGCCCGGCGTTCGTCGCGAGACGCGGATCGGACGCGAGTGCGTCCAGCCCCAGCGCCCGGACGCAGTGCCGCCACTGGCTGTCGTTCCCGACCGCGATGACCATTGGACGATCGGCGGCCATGAAAAGCTGATAAGGGACGAGGTTCGGGTGTGCGTTCCCCCATCGCTTCGCCTCGGCTGCTGTGACGAGCGCGTTTTGCGCGACGTTGACGAGCGAGCTGACCGCCGTACCGAACAACGAGATGAAGTACCGCCTGGCCGAAGCCGGGCGTGCGTCGCCTCGGGCAGCCAGCCCCGCCAGGACCGCGACGGCCGCGTCCTTTCCGGCGAGCACGTCGGCCAGCGCTACACCCACCTTCATTGGCGTTCCATGAGGCTCCCCGGTGATGGCCATCCAGCCGCTCTCGGCCTGGATCACGAAGTCGTATCCCGGGCGCTTGCTTTCAGGCCCGAATCCGGTCAGCGTGCACCACACGAGATGGGGCCGTTGTGTGAGGAGGGCGTCGACGTCGATGCCGCGCCGCTCGAGCGTTCCAGGTCGGAAGTTGTCCAGCACCGCATCGGCTTCGTGAAGGAGGCTGGAGAGGGTCTGGATATCGGCGGCGTCGTCGAGATCCAGCGCAATGCTGAGTTTGTTGCGGTTGACCGCGAGGTAATACGCGCTTTCGCCTCGTTCATCGAACGGTGGCCCCCATGCACGGGTCTCATCGCCGATGCCGGGGCGTTCGACTTTGATGACCTGAGCTCCGAGGTCGCCGAGTGTCATGGTGGCGAGCGGGCCGGCGAGCACCCGTGTGAGATCGAGGATTCTGATCCCGTTGAGCGGCGCTCGCATTATATTGCCGTTATGGTGTCGTTAGACTGCATCATGTGTACATATGATTATCATCGCCACCGGCGTTTCTGTAACCGCTGAGTCACTTGCATAGCTTGAGAAAAATCATATACTTACCGCCGTCTACCGGCGCTCCGGCCCCGTCGCGCCGTAACGGTAGCGCGACAGCCCTCCGTGCTCAATCATCCTTCGTCCACTCCACCCGGAGCCGGACACGCCCCCATGTCGGAAAAAGCTCCTGTAACCGAGACCAAGCCTGCCGGCGCTGACGCGCCAGCCGCACCGCCCGCCGCCCCTCGTCGCAGCCCGGGTCACCGTGGCCAGGACGTCCGTGACACGGTCGCGGAGATGGCGGCGCGCGCGCACGAGATCAGCCTCGAAGCCGGCAGCAAGATGGCGGCGGCGATGAAAGACGTCATCAACGCCGCCGCCGGTCTCACCGGGTTCGCGGTCGAGAGTGCGCGCGACCTCGTTCAGTACATGGTGCGCCGCGGTCAGATGACGCAGGACGAAGCCGACAAGCTGATTCGGGAGGCCGAGGAAGCGCACGGCAAGCGACACCCCGGGGGAACCACCGCCGGTTCCGCCAGGAGCGCGGCGACGCCTGCCGACCAGGCGCCACGCGCCGCTACGAAACCCGCCGCGGCAAAGCCAGCCGCCTCCGCCCCTCCTCCGCCCGCCAGGGCCGCCTCGGCAGCGCCCGCGAAAGCCGTAGCGGCGAAACCAGCTGCCAAGAAAGCCGCCGCCGCACCGAAAAAGGCAGCGGCAAAGGGTGCCGTGAAACGCCCGGCAGTAGCCAAGGCGAGCGCGAAGCCGACGAAGAAGAAGTAACCGCGGCGGCACGCGCCGCGTGTCACGACGGGTTGCCCGTTAGGCGGACGAGCCGGACGAGCAGCGCGTGCACGTCGTCGGTCGAGCCGACCGTGAATTCGGCCGCCGTCGCCACACCGGTCCCGACCCGCACCGTCACAGCCCGCGGGACGCGCGAGCGGAGACGACGGAACGCGTCCTCGTCGGTGACGTCGTCGCCGACGAACAGCAGCGCCGCGTCGTCGCTGAGCGCGCCGAGCTCGCGCGCCAGTGCGAGCACCGCGGTTCCCTTGTCGATCCGCACCGGCGGCCGTACCTCGAGCACCTTCTTGCCCAACGTCATACGGAGCCCGGCTCGCGCGACCTCACCCTCCACCACAGCGCTGAGACGGGGAACGACGGCCTCATCGGCGGCACGGTAGTGCACGCTGAGCGACCAGCCTTTGTTCTCGAGGTGAACGCCGCGGAGCGGCGCGAGCAGTTGCTCGAGCGCGTGCGCCACCCGAGCCATCGACGACCCGTACGGCTGGATCGCCGGGTCGACGGCGATCTCGCCGCTCGGGTCCATGACCTCAGCGCCGTGGTTCCCGATCGTCCACACGTTCGCGACGGCAACGAGACGTCTCGCATCGTGCGCGGCACGGCCCGACACCAGCGCCACCGAGATCTGGGGTCGCGCGGCGAGCAAGGCAACGACGCGACGTGTTTCCGTCGGGACGGACGCGAGCGATGGGTGTGGAGCGATGGGCGCCAGTGTGCCATCCACGTCGAGCATCACGACTGTCGGACGGCCCACGAGCCGCTCATCCGGGATTCGGTGTGCCCCGGTCGCACCCTCTTCGCCGCTATCGGCCGGCTCCGAGGTCACGAGCGTGCCTCACCCACTTCCGGCGTCGAGGTCGAGTTCGGCACGCGCCCGTTGCCGGTCGGTCTCGGTGCCGCCTCTCCCCCGAGCGGGCTTTGATCGCGATCCCCCCAATCGACCTCGCGACCGTCCATCAGCTCGGCGCAGCGCGCCAGGATTGCCTGGAGCCAGTCGAAGATGGTGGAGCGGTGCAGCTTGCTGCGCATGGCGCGCATTCGCCGGCGGCGCTCGTCTGGTTCCATCTCGAGGGCGGTACGAATCCCGTCGGCAAAGCCTCCGACGTTGAACGGATTGATGAGGACCGCCTCCTCGATCTCTTCGGCAGCGCCAGTGAACCGGCTGAGCACCAGCACGCCGTGTTCATCGACCTGGCTCGCCACGAACTCCTTCGCCACCAGGTTCATGCCGTCCTGCAGCGACGACACCAGGCAGAGATCGGCCGCGCGATACACGGCCGCGAGCAGCTCGATGTGCACGTTCTCGTGCACGAGCACGATGGGGTCCCAGTCGGTCGTGCCGAACCGCTCGTTGATGTCGCGAACCCCGCCGAGCACCTCGGCCTCGAGGTTCTGATACGCCGGGAGCTCGGATCGGGACGGCGTGGCGACAATGATCATGGTGAACCGCCCGCGAAGCTCGGGCGAGTCCGTCCAGAGCCGATCCAGCGCGCGGAGTCGTTCGGGGATGCCTTTCGTGTAATCGATCCGATCGACGCTGATGCCAAGCGCGCGCCCGCCGCGCGCGTATCGCTGTCGCAGTGCAGTCGCGCGCGCGTCGCTCTCCTCGCTCAACGCCAGTTGCTCGAACCGGTCGACGTCGATGCTGATGGGGAATACACCGAGCAGGACCTGTCGCCCGTCGAACCCGACCCGTAACGACTCCCCGCGCACGTCCGCGTCGGGCAGGAACGCACGCACGCAGTCGAGGAAATTCCGCGCGTAGCGCTCCGTGTGGAACTCGATCAGATCGTTGCCGAGGAGTCCACCCAGTAGCGCTTCGGGGACTCCGGTCGGGAGCAGCCGGAGGATGTCAGGCGGCGGAAACGGGATGTGCCAGAAGTGGTGGATGAAGATGTTCCGCGCGCGGCGTCGGAGCTCCGCAGGAACGAGCGCGAAATGGTAGTCCTGCACCCACACCTGCGCCGTGCCCGTCACCCGAAGCGACTCCTCGTGCACGGCCGCCGCGAACCGTTCGTTCACCGCCTGGTAGTGCTCCCAGTGCTCTCGATGGAACTCGAAGTGCTGGATGAGGAGGTGACACAGGGGCCACAGCGCCGTATTGGCGAACCCGAGGTAATAGCCCTCGATGTCCTCGTCCGTGAGCCAGACGCGGCGGAGCGTATACGCGGGCTCGAATGGCGGCACGCCGAGTCGCCCGTTCTCATCGGCCGTTTCGCGGTCGGCGCTACCCGAGCCCCAGGCGACCCACGTGCCGCTGGTGCGGCGCATGGTGGGGTCGAGTGCTGAGACGAGCCCTCCGGGCGGCTGGCGCACGTGAATGCCCGCGTCCCCGGCGAGGTGCTCGTACGGCTCGCGGTTGGAAAGCAGGATCAGGGTGCGGCCGTCGAGGTACCTGGAGACGTCCGTCATGGCGCTGGCGATGTGGCAACAGCCGTGCTCGCGCGGCCTGAAATACGGGCCGGAACAGGGAGTGGGGTCAGCCGGAGCGGTTTGTTCCAGCACACCGGGGGCCGACACGTGGGTCCGGCGTCGAACACCGGGGCACGGTGGCTCTCGTCACGCGGGGAGTGTGCGGTCACACGAGTGAGGTACATGCTGGATCGCCGCGCGTCAACGCGATGCACGGCTCGAATTCCGGGTGGCCCCCGATACAGCCTTGGCGGCGCTCGCCCTTGCACACTGCATGGCGAGCACAGCCGCACAAGTCGCATCTTCGCTCGCGTGCAACGCCGCTGGATGTTGCCGGCCGCTGATCGGGTGGTCCTGCAGGAGCAGCCCCGCCACTCGCGAAACAGCATCGAGGCCGGATGAACGAGTCCTCGACTTCAGGAGCCCAGTCCGGATGACGATATCTGTCGAATCAGCTCGGCGCGTCATGCGTGCCGCTGCCGTTGCTGTTGCGTCCGCGATACCTGCCTTCGTCGGCGCGCAAAGTGGGGATGCCGCGCGGTTGCACCCTGCCTCGCAGGGCTCTTATGCCGCTGGCACTGGCGGCACATCCACGGCATCCGCAGCATCCGGTGAAGCGCCGGCGTCGATTTCGATCGAAGGCGGAGCGCGTCGCGTGCTCGTCGGCGCGACGGTGCCCCATACCGCGCGTGTTCGCGATGCCTCGGGTGCGGAACGACGCGACGTCGCCGTCAAGTGGACGAGCTCGAACCCGAACATCGCGTCGGTGAACCAATTCGGCGTGCTCACGGCTGCACGTCCCGGGTCGATTACCGTGCGGGCCGTAGCGGGCGGGCTGGCCGCCGAGCGGAAGTACACGGTCGAAGCGAACCCGGTCAAGTCGCTTACGCTGAGCATTACCGAAGACCAGGCGAGGACCGGTGATGTGGTCGAGGTGTCGGCCACCGCGTTCGATGCCAACGGAATGAGAGTGGCAAACGTGCCGTTCCTGTATACGTTCACGGCTGCGGTGGAAGACAGCGCCGTGGGACAGATGGCTCCGGCAGCGCTGGACCAGAAGGGGCGGTTCGTCGCGCAGAAAGCAGGCGATTATCAGATCATCGCCGTGGCACCGGGGCTCGTCGCTCACCGCACGGTCCGGGTGTCGAACCGTAACGTGGGTGAATCCGCCCGTCTCGTCACGAAGGCGGCGCTGGGCGCACCGGTCGCGGATGTCTACGCGTGGCGCGGACGGGATGGTCGCCCCTACGCGGTGGCGTGTACGAGCGGCAATCGCGGCCAGCTCGTCACGTTCGACCTCAGCGATGGGGCGCTCAAGGCGATCGATACCGCGAGCGTCGATGGCAAGTCCGTCACGGACTGCGTCGTGGATGAGGCGGGGCTCGGCGTGGCGGTCCGCGAGATGGGGAACGGCCGATCGTCGCTCGCGCTGTTCGATGCATCCAACCCGCGGGCGCTCAAGCGGCTCGCGACGTTCGACGACGGCATCGGAGCGGCGTCGGGAGTGGCCGTGTACAAGCGTCACGTGTACGTCGTGAGTGATGCACGACGCCTCGATGTCGTCAGCGTGGAGGACCCGGCGCGACCCCGGCGCGTGGGCTCGATCGACTTGGGTGGCGCGGGCAACGCGACCGATGCCGCGACGGACGTGTCGGTGTCGGATGGAATCGCCTACGTGGCGCTCGGTCGTCACGGCGTCGCACTCGTGGACGTGGGGAGTGGAAAGTCCGGTGGTTCACCCGCGAAGCCTGTGCGCGTCGGAGCTTTCCGCGCGCCATTCGCGTCGACGCACGCGGCGTACGGTTACCGTAGCCGCACCGGTAAGTGGTACGTCGTCACGAGCGAAGACCTCGGCTCGGCCGACGCGGCGCGCGGCGCGCCGTCGGGCGGGCTCGCGCAGCCGGGGTTTGCGCGGATCATCGACTTCACGGAACCAGCGCATCCTGAAGAAGTCGCGCGGTACGAGGTGCCGGAGGCAGGCGTTCAGGATCTCTGGGTCGAGAACGAGCGGCTGTACGTTGCGGCGCAGACGGGCGGCCTGCGGGTGGTCGATATCGCCGCTGACCTCAAGGGGAACCTGTACCACCAGGGGCGCGAGATCGCGCGTCTGACGGCCGTGGACGGACCCACACTGCCTAACGTGATCGCGGTCCAGCCGCTCGGCGCCACGGTGCTCGTCGCCGACCGCAACAGCGGCGTGTGGGTCGCACAGCTGGCACCGCGCCGGTAAGCGGTGGTTCCTGAAAGCGCGCGAAGGCCCCGCGGCGTCAGCCGCGGGGCCTTCGCTCTTCCGTCAGGCGCGCGAGATCCCCGGGCGTATCGACATCCATCGGGGCGTCCCACGCCATCTCCGCCACAGCGACGCGCGCGGGATCGCGCGCAATCACCTGCCGCGCGCCGACATCGCCACGCAACGCGAGGAGCTCGTCGAACACCACGGCCGACAGCAGCACGGGGTGTGCCGGTGCCGGGTGATCCGCGTAGCGCGGAACGACGATGGGTGCCGCCGTGTCGCGCCACGTTTGCACGACGCGCCGGTACGCCTCCGGGCGCACGAAGGGTTGGTCTCCCAACGCCACCACGACCGCTTCGGTACCCGCGGCCACCGCGCCGATTCCGCGCCGGAGGGACGTCGCCATGCCGTCAGCGAACGCGGGCTCGCGGACGAGGCGGACATCGAGGCCGGCGAGCGCGTGTTCGACGCGGGCCGACTCCGCACCCGTGACGACGACGACGTCCCCGATGCGAGCGTCGAGCGCCGCGCACACGGACAGGCGAACGAGCGGCGTGCCGTC
>DASURJ010000993.1:0-7948 GCA_036280115.1 Gemmatimonadaceae bacterium | reverse complement strand
GGCGCCGAAGTCACACGCAACGCCGTATTGATGGCCGAAGAGGAGCGCGTCAAGGTGAGCCTGCGGAGTGCACTGATGCTGCCGACAGTCGCGCTCATCGATCCCGAGCTCACCTACTCGCTGCCGCCCGCAGTGACGGCGAGCACGGGGCTCGACGCGCTGACCCAGTGCATCGAGCCGTTCGTGTCACCTAACGCGAACCCGCTGTCGGATGCTGTCGCTCGGGAAGGGATGCGCCGCGCGGCAGGCGCGCTTCGACGCGCGTTCCACGACGGCACCGATACCGACGCGCGGCGCGACATGGCTGTCGCGAGCGTCTGCGGCGGGCTCGCGCTCGCGAATGCGAAGCTCGGAGCCGTGCACGGGTTCGCCGCGCCGCTCGGCGGGATGTTCCCGATTCCGCATGGCACGGCGTGCGCGAGGCTGCTGCCGTCGGTGGCCACGGTGAACATTCGCGCCCTGCGAGCGCGGGAGCCGTCGTCGCCTGCGCTCGCTCGCTATGACGAGGTGGCTCGCATGGTCACCGGAAACCACTCCGCAAAGACGGAGGATGCGGCGGTGTGGCTCGAGGCTCTCGTCGAGGAACTGGAGGTGCCTGGGCTCTCGTCTTACGGCGTCCGCGACCAGGACATTCCTCGTGTGGTGGAGGCAGCTCGCAACGCGAGCAGCATGAAAGGGAATCCAATCGTGTTGACCGGCGACGAGCTCGCCGAGGCGCTCCGGGTCGCGATCTGATTCGCGCCGTCAGGTGCTTCGGACGTTTCACGCCGGCGACGCGCCAGCGCCGATCAGGCGCCTCTAGTGTCGTCGGACGGCACGCAGAAACGCGATGATCTTCGCCATGGCGGCATCGTACTCCCGTGGCGTGTTCCCGAGTTGTCGTCTGAAGTGCGCGCCATACGACGCCAGCAGTCCGTGTTCGGCGCCGGGGATCACACCATCGGTGCGCCGGACGCGCGTCAGTTGCCTGAAGACATCGGCGTTTGGTCCCGGATCGTCCAGCGGGAAGTAGGCAGTGACGTGGAGATCGAGCCAGCGGCCCTGGTCAGCGCGTCGCGGGTCTCCGGCTCGAACGGCACTTCGTCGAAAACGATGACGCCGTGCCAGCGCTTCCGCTCCGCTTCCATGAGCAGGGCCGTCGATGCCGTCGGATCGAGCGCGACAAGCTGGGTCGGGTCCACGTTCGGAAGCCTAACGACGGCATCGTACAGCGTCTCGGCAGTCGACTTGACCTGCCGCATGTACTCCCCTGTGGACGTCCCGCGTGGCACGTTCACCGGCGGACCACTCACGACTACGTAGCCCAGACTCGCGATCTCCTGCGCGATGAAGTGACCGTTCGCCGCGCCGGTGGACCCCATCGGCATGATGAAGAAGAGTACCGGACGTCGGCCGGGGAGCGGTGTCGCGTCCCTGACGACGTTCGTGCGAAGTGACATCAGCGCCGAGGCGACCGAGTCCGGGAGGTACGGCACCTTGGGGCCGGTGGGCAGGCCGCGCGCACCGGCGTACGAGCGCGCGATACCGTCGAGAAAATCGGCGCGCACGGTTGCCAGCCGGTCCGCTGGGACCTCCGCCGTGAGATAGTCCTCGAGCTTCATCGCCTCGGCGCGACTCGTCCGCTCGGCAGGATACCACATCGCGATGGCCGTCGTCGGCGTGCTCGGCCGGATGATTCGGAATCCAACGGCGCCACTGATGGCAGCCGGCTGGGCGCCCAGCGCCGCGACGGTCAATTGGCTCGCGGCGATCAGGAATCGAGTCGTTGCCGGCATGTCACTGTAGTAGAACGCCAGGACGTGGCGGTCTTGCACGGTATTGCCAGCGGGGTACTCGGTGGCATCGGCCGGGTTAGCGCACCGGTCCTAACGTCTCGTCCAGCCAGCGGTTGATCGCCGGTACGCGTACCTCCGCGGGCGGCAGGTGGCCGCCCTCGACGAGGATCAACTGCTTCGGCTCGCTGAGGAGGCGCCACAGAGGAAGCGCTCGCGCGCCCCACGGGTTCTCCTCGTCGTAACGGCCGTTCAAGAGCAACGTCGGCGCGCTGATGCGAGGCGCGAAGTTGATGCTGTTCGCTTCCGGCAATGCGGGAACGTATTTCTCGTCGAGCCCTCCACCGACGAACACCACGGCGCGAAAGCGAGGCTCGACCGCTGCGAACGCGAGCCAGGAGCCCGACCCTTTGCTGAAGCCGACGTAGGCGAGCCGGGTCATGTCCACGTCGGAACGCGTCTCGAGATAGTCGACGGCCCGCCGCATCTCGGTCGCGTGCGTGACGAGCTCCTGACGGTACTGCACGGATGGAGGCGCGGCGGCAACGTGACCGGGATCCCAGGGCCGGCCCACCATGCCCTTGAAGTGCACCGATACGACGGCGCGCCCGGCCTTCACGTGCGGACCCATCACGCGCTCGGCGTCCTCGGCCGGCGCGGCAGCGAAGAACGTGTTCACGCCCGGGACGAACACGATCGTCGCGACCGGTCGCTGAGCACGGACGGGGAGATAGAGGTAGATGACGGTTGGATCGGCCCAGGGGCCGGCGATGTGGATCGTCTCACGGATCCAGTCCGGCGTCGTGTCTCGTGCGACGACTCGGGACGCGAGCGGTGTCCGGTCGTACGCGTAGTGCCGGAGGAGCGAGCGGAAGGTGGGGTCGTCAACGGGATGATATTCCGGCGTCGCGTCCCCGGGCGGGATCTCGAAGTCGGTGGGGCGCGCGGTCGTGTCGCTGGCAGTGCGCGCGCACCGAAAGCCGAGTGACGTCGACGCGTGGAATCCGGAGAGGGACAGGAAGTTGGAGAAGACGTACATGGGGTCATCCCATGCGCCGCCGGTGACGAATCGTTCGTCGCCGCTCGCGTTCGCGACCCACTCCTCGACGTTGCCGGCCATGTTGTACGCGCCGAACGGGCTGATCCCGCTCGGGTGACTGTCCACGACCTCGGCCCCGCGGCTCTCGAAGTTCGCGCGCTGAGCCGTGCCGCGTTCGGGCTCGACGAGCCCCCACGGCATGACCACGTGCTCGAAGTGGGTGTATCGTCCGTCGCGCGCGGCCTTCTCCCACTCGAAGATGGTTGGAAGGCGCTTGCCCGCGAACTCGGCGTACGCTGCCGCCTCGTGCCACGTCACTCCCGTCACGGGATGGCGTGCCTCGCCGGGCGGGAACTCCTGACCGCTCCAGCCGCGCGGGCCGGGGAGCCCGGTGTGGTCCACGAGTCGGCGCACGGCCTCGTGCCACGTTAGGGTCCGACCATCCAGCACGAACGGATGCTTCCAGTATCTCTCATCGGAATATCCGCCCGCGGCGACGAATTCCCGGAACTCGGCGTTGGTCACCTCGTGCGCGTCGATGTAGAAATCCGCCAGCGTGACGGAATCACGTGTGGGCGCTCCCTGTCCCACCAGCGAGTAGCGGCCGCCCGGCACGACGACCATACCGTCGGTGGCCCGCTCGGGCTGGCGCAGCGAGACCTCGATCGTCACCGCCGTCCGCACGCCTAACGAAGACTCGGCCCTGTTGAAGGCGCTCGACGCGAGGCGTGCGACCGGGACGAAGCCGCCCCTCCGGATGTCCACCCGGTAGTCGGCCCGTGCGAGACGCAGGTCGCGGATGGGTGTGACGCCCGCGAGCGTGCTGTCGGGGGCCAGGGACCCATCGTCCTGAACGCGACGCAGCCAGACACTGGCCCCAGCAGGGTTCGACACGATGGTGACCCGATCTTCGATGATGGGGATCAGCCTGCGAAGCGTCGAGTCTCCCGGAAGCAGCCGCGTGGCGTCGACGGCGAGCTCATACGCTTCCACGTAACTGCCGTGCTCGGCCAACTGCGCGATGCGCGGAACCGCGTCTCGGGCGCGCTGCACCGCGAGATTGCGCCAGATCATGACACCGGCGACGACCAGCGCGGCGGCGGCGACCGCGAGTACGACGACGGTGCGGCGACTGACCGGTGAACGGCGAGGTGCCGATCCCGCGGTCTCGCCCGCCGCGCTTCGCAACGCCGCCAGCATCTCGTCGGCCGATTGAAAGCGGCGGTCCCGATCCTTCGCCAGGGCACGTGCGACAATGCCGTCCAGCGCGACGGGGATGCGCGAGTCGAGCGTCCGAAGCGGCACCGGGTCGCTGGTGGTGATCGCGTGCGCGATGGTCACGTCGCTGGCGCCGACGAACGGGCGCTTCCCGGTGAGCATCTCGTAGAGCACCACGCCTAACGCCCAGAGGTCGGTCCGGTGGTCAACGTCCTCACCGCGCACCTGTTCCGGCGACATGTACGAGATCGTACCCGGAGTAACGCCGGTTCCGGTGAGCGTCGACCCTTCGAGCTTCGCGACGCCGAAGTCCACGAGTTTCGCGACTCCGTCGGCGCCGAGCATGACGTTGGCCGGCTTGACGTCGCGGTGTACGACGCCGTGTGCGTGAGCGCTCGCGAGCGCGGCCGCCATCTGCCGCGCGATGTCTGCTGCCCGCGAGGGGGGAAGTGGCCCGCGCTCGATCTCGGCGCGTAGCGACTCCCCCTCGACGAACGCCATGGCGATGAACAGCTGCCCCGTCTCGGTCTCGCCGATCTCGTGAACGGTGCAGACGTTGGCGTGCTGGAGCGCCGCGGCCGCGCGCGCCTCGGTGAGAAAACGGCGCTTGGCAACGGCGTCCGCACCGAGCGCGGACGGCAGGAACTTGAGCGCGACCGGCCGCTCGAGGCGGAGATCGCGGGCGCGATAGACGACCCCCATGCCGCCAGCGCCGAGCTTTTCCTGGATCTCGTACCGCTGCGCGATGACGGTCCCCGGGGCGAGGAGCGCGTCGCTCGTATCCGCCAGCGCGCGCCACCGGCCGGCGGGTCTGTCCAGCAGTCCTACCCGGTCGTGGGCCGCGAGCAGCGCACGGAGTTCCGCGCGCAGCGTCGCGTCGTCGCCACACGCGCGCGTGACGAACTCGTCTCTCGCGTCGGATGGTAGCTCGACGGCTTCAACGAGCAGCTCTTCCAGCCGACGCCGCTGCGTGCCGTCTCTCTCGTCGTACATCGCTGAGCGTTGCCCCGTCCCGGTCGCATGGCCGTCTCCCCGTCGAACCTACCGCCCGGTCGTGGCGAGAGCCAGTTTCTCGGCATGCGCCCTCTCGCCGATCGACAACGCGCTTCCCTCACGGTCGCGCTCATTGCCCTCGTAACCAGCAGCACCCTCCGCGCCCAGGCGCCCGCGACCCCCCGCTTCGACGCCCTCGTCTCGCTCACCGAAGCGAAGATGAAGGAGTACGGGATTCCCGGCGTTGCCCTCGGCATCCTCGATGGCGGTACCCTAACGACTCGTGGATTGGGCATCACGAACGTCGAGGACTCGCTCCCCGTGACGGCGCACACCGTTTTCCCTATAGCGTCGATCTCCAAGACGTTCGCCGCCACGGCGATGATGCGACTCGTCGAGCAGGGGAAGGTCGATCTCCGTGCGCCCGTGCGGACGTACATCCCGACGTTCAAGGTCCGCGACGAGACCGCGAGCCGAGAGGCGACCGTGTGGCATCTCCTCACACACCTTGGTGGGTGGGAAGGGCAGGTGTCCGGGCCGGACCGCGGCACGGCGACGCTCGAGAACTTCGTCGCCACGACGCTCCCCGACCTCATGCAGATCGCGCCGCCGGGAAAGGCGTGGAGTTACAACAACGCCGGCTTCAGTATCTCCGGACGCGTCATCGAGATGGTGACCGGGACGTCCGTCAACCGCGCCATGCGTGAGCTCGTGTTCCAGCCGTTAAGGCTGGAGCACGCGGGGACGACCGCCGGCGACTTCATCGTCAACCGGTTTGCGGCGGGGCACTCGGTGCGCGAAGGGAAGACGACGCTCAACCGCCCGTTCACTCCCTCGGCGAGCGTCACCACCGGCGGCGTTGGGCTCTGCGTTACCGACCTGCTGACCTATGCCCGCTTCCACATGGGCGATGGCACTGCGGCGAACGGTGAACCGGTGTTGAGGCGGGAATCGCTCGAGCAGATGCGAACGCCGCAGAGCCCCAAGCAATCGACCGACGACCACATCGGGCTCGCGTGGCACATCCGCCAGGTGGGGCCGGTCCGTACGTACGGGCACGGTGGCACGTTAGGCGGTCACGTTCTGCTGCTCGAAATCGTACCCGAGCGCAACTTCGCTATTGCCATTCTCACGAACGCGAACACCGGGTGGCGTCTCATCCAGGACGTCGAGCGCGAGGCGCTCACGTCCTACCTCGGGATCAGCTACGCGCCGAACCAGGCCATCGCGCATCGGGGACTCGTCGAGACGCTCCCGTTCGCGCAGCCGCTCGCGCGGCAGCCTGACGCGGCTCCATACGTCGGCACGTACGTGCGGCCGAACAACTCATACGTCGTACGCGCCGAGGGCGGGAAGCTGATCGTGCAGGATCGCCCGAACAGTGGTGGTACGCCGAGGGAGCACCCGATTGCGTTCTTCGCGCCGGATCGCGCGCTCGTCACGGACGGGCCGGACCGCGGCCAGTCGATCGAGTTCGTGCGGGACGATGCCGGGCGGGTGAACTGGATTCGCGTGGTGGGTCGGGTCGCGGTACGAGCGCCATGACCGCAACATCGGGCGACCGTTCCGAACAAAGCAGCCATGGCACCCCTCCAGCCGACGATAAGCTCGTTGACATATTTATGTCATAACAGTACTGTTGTGACATATGCGCACGACTGTCCGCCTTCCAGATGAGCTCATGCGTGCAGCGAAGCGTCGCGCCCAGGAGACGGGACGCAGCCTGACGCAGCTCCTCGAGGATTGCCTGCGCGCCGAGTTACAACGCCCGGTGCGAGTCCGGGGCGTGCTGGAGCCGCTTCCGACGTACGCGGGCAAGGGCCTCCAGCCGGGCGTCGACCTTACCGACCAGGCTGCGCTCGACGACTTGATGACGGGCCGCTGACGCGTGGTGCTCCTCGACGTCAACGTGCTCGTCACGGCCATGCGTGAGGACGCACCGCGTCATCGCGAGCTCAAGACCTACGTCGAGGGGCTGCGTCGGGCACCAGAGCCCTTCGGGCTGAGCGACCTTGTCCTGAGCGGCGTGCTGCGCGTCCTGACGCATCCACGCGTTTTCGTACCTCCTACGCCGCCTGCAGCCGCACGCGCGTACATTGCAGCGTTACGCGCAACGCCTAACGCGGTGGTCGTGGCCCCAGGGCCGCGCCATTGGGAACTCTTCGTCGGATTACTCGAGCAATCGGGCGCCATCGGCAATCTCGTGCCGGACGCATGGCATGCCGCGCTCGCGATCGAGCACGGTTGCGAATGGATCACCGACGACAGCGACTATTCGCGCTTTCCGGGGCTTCGCTGGCGGCGTCCGGGCTGAGGGTCGCAGCTGGCGGTCAGTGCAGTCGGGGTCAGAGTCCTAACGCATCATTCCAGCGCGCTGCGCTGGAATGATGCGTTAGGACTCTGACCCCTGACATACCTGACGTACTCCAGAGGCCATGACGGTCGCTCGGCGACCACCTCTACCCTGTCAAAGTGGCGAGTCGTAGGATCAAGACGACCGTTACAACGAGGCTTCATGGTGCTGCGATCCGAAGTGCTCACGAACGCGACCACGCTGATTTGCCTGTTCGCTATGACGGTGACCGGCTGCGGTCGGGGTACGCCGCCGCGAACGGACACGGCGTCGAGCACCAGCCGTCTGATGACGTTCACCGATCTGCAGGCGCTCCCTAGCCAGCCTCCCGACCAACGCATTACGTACGGCCCGGATTCGATCCAGTGGGGCGAGCTTCGCGTGCCGAATGGCGCGGGACCGCATCCGGTGGCGGTACTGATTCACGGCGGATGCTGGAAGGCAGCCTATGCGCAGGCCGCCGAGCTCGGTCAGATGGGCGACGCGCTCAAGGCGAATGGGATTGCGTCCTGGAACATCGAGTACCGGCGCCTTGGGCACCCTGGCGGGGGCTGGCCTGGAACGTACCTCGAT
>DASURJ010000992.1:0-4866 GCA_036280115.1 Gemmatimonadaceae bacterium | reverse complement strand
CCCGTATCGACGACGGGCGTTAGGCTCTGGGCAGGGCCTGGAGTGGACACGACTCGATGACGGGCATGGCGGTGGGGGCCATATGCGGGCTGCGAGATGCGACCGTTCGACGGTGAAAGTAGCGTCCGACCGCCGCCACGTCATGAGGCGCGCGCCGTCGGCCGGCCGGTGGCCCGACGGTTCCGGGCGGCACGACGCTGGTGTGGTGTGTGTCAGAGCGCTGTCAGAGGCCTTGTCAGGCGTGCGGTGCGCCCGAGACATAGGGCGCGCGGCCGTCGATCACGCGTCTCCGAGGTGGTGGGGTTCCTGTTCCGCACCCTGCGCGGGTGCTATCGTGCGATATGCCCAGCTTGCCGAGTCGTCGGGTCGCAGCACCGCGGGTGACGCTCCTCGTCGCGCTTCTGACACTGACCGTCATCCTCGCCGGATCGCTCGCGTACGAGGCACATGATGCAGCCCGGTCGCACCGGGTCACGGCCGAGCGCGCGCTGCGCGATTATGCGTCGGTGGCGGCGTGGGAGTATGTAGCGATCGCGCAGGAGCGGCTGGACGCCGCGGCGAGCAACATCCTGTCGCCGGTCACGAGCGTCCGAGCCAGCTCGCCGTACGAGCTGCTCGCGGCGCCGGACGTCATGATCGCGAGTGCGAGAGACGCACTCGCGTGCAACCCCGCGCGCGGCGATTCCGCGCGCGTGGCGTTCCGCGTCGATCTCCGAGACGGAGCCGTCGCCATGGGCCCGACGCGCGGGGACAGCGGGTTCGTGCGGTGGCTCCGGGATACGATCGTCACGCACACCCGATTGCGGTTCCGCCCCGAGATGCGCCAGGCGGCGCTCGCCGACCCCGCGAAGCTGCCAGGCCGTGTCGTCTTCTACGGGATCAGATACGCGCAGCACGGCGCGCCGCTCGCCGCGTACGGCTTCTCGAGCTGCCCTCGCGCGATCGGCGAAATGGTGCTGCGCGACGTCATGCGCGCACACCCGCTCCTGCCCGGGTCCGTCACGGGCGGCGCGTCGAACGACTCGTTACTCGTGTTGACCGTGCGCGACCCGGCTGGCCGCGAGTGGTTTCGGTCGGCGCCCGCGCCCGACAGCACGGGCTCCGGCGCCCCGTACGCGAGCGAAGTCGCGTTCGACGCCGCGGGGCTCCCACTCGTGGTGAGAGCGGCCTTGCGGCCGTCGGCGCCGGAGCGCCTGCTCGTCGCCGGCCCGCGCGGGTCGCGGCTCCCCATTCTCCTCGGGCTCCTCGCGCTCACGGCCGCGCTCGCGGCCGTAGCGGTGTTACAGCTGCGTCGCGAGCATGACCTGGCTCGCATGCGTGCCGACTTCACCTCGAGCGTGTCGCACGAGCTGCGCACGCCACTCGCCCAGATTCTCCTGTTCGGTGAGACGCTCCATCTGGGGCGGGTGCGATCGGACGACGACCGGCGGCTCGCTGCCGAGACCATCGTCCACGAGGCCCGCCGTCTCATGCGGATGGTCGACAACGTCCTGCACTTCGCGCGGACGACCGAGGGAAGGCTCCACATCGATCCCGCGCCCACGGAGCTCGGTCCGCTCGCGGAGTCGATCGCCGCTACCTTCGCGCCGCTGGCGGCCGACCGCGGGGCATCCGTCGTCGTCGCGGTCCGCGAGCCAGTGACGGCGATCGTCGATGGCGGCGCGTTCCGCCAGATCGTGCTCAACCTGCTCGACAACGCCCTCAAGTTCGGTCCCCGCGGTCAAACGGTGCGTCTCACGGTCGGGCGGATCGACGACCGGGCGCGCATCGTCGTCGACGACGAGGGGCCCGGCATCCCGCTCGCGGACCGAGACCGGATCTGGAATGCGTACGTGCGATTGCGCCGTACGCATAACGCCGGGTTGGAAGGAAGCGGAATTGGGCTCGCGGTCGTCCGCGAGCTGGCGGAAATTCACGGGGGCACAGCCCGTGTGGAGGATGCCGCCAACGGCGGCGCGCGGTTCGTGGTCGAGCTCCCGGTGGCGACCGACGGTGCCCCTCATGTCCCGCCGCCGCGCGACCGGACCCGCGAACGCTATCACTGGATGAGTCGCGCCCGCCGGCACGTCTCCGCCGATCGCGAAGTGTCCGACCGCTGACTGGTACCCATGGCGACCGTTCTGCTCATCGAGGACAACGAGAAGCTCGCCCGCGGGCTTCGCGGGAATCTCGAGTTCGAGGGCTACGAAGTGCTCGCTGCGAGCGACGGCGCATCGGGGCTGGCGGTTGCGCGCGAACGTCAGCCAGACCTGATCGTGCTCGACCTCATGCTCCCGGACACCGATGGCTACCGGGTGCTACGAACGTTGCGCGATGAAGGGAACACGACACCGGTCCTCGTGCTAACCGCGCTTGGCGAGGAAGCGGACAAGGTCCGCGGCTTCCGGTTCGGTGCGGATGATTACGTCACGAAGCCGTTCGGGCTGATGGAGCTGCTCGCCCGCATCGACGCGCTCCTCAGGCGCGCCGGCAGGCCTAACGGGGAGGCGCCCAAGCCATCGCACTCGGCCGCACCGTCGGGGTTCGGCGATGTACAGGTCGACGCGACCCGGCACACGGTCACGCGCAGCGGCGTGCCCGTCGCGCTGCGCCCGAAAGAGTACGATCTGCTGATCGCGCTCCTGCGCCGGAACGGGCAGGTCGCGACGCGGATCGAGCTCCTCAAGGAAGTCTGGGGCTACGACGATTCGGTCATGAGCCGCACGGTCGACACGCACGTCGCGGAGCTCCGCCGAAAGCTCGAGCCCGACCCTGCGAATCCTCGCCACATTCTCACAGTGCTCAAGACCGGATACCGTCTCAGTCGCGACAGCGCAGTCACCTGAGCACGAGCCGCGGCCGTTGTTCGTCGCTGGCGTACGCCCTCCGGGTTTCCCCACGCGCTGTCCGTGAGTTCACCGACAGCGTGTGAACCCAGGGTCGCATAGCGTGCCGTGCGTGCGCGAGACCGTGACATCGCGCGGGCAATCGACTTCCGGGGAGCTCCCATGGCGACGGTCCCACTTTCTGACTCGAAGGGTGCCCCCGCGGAACGCGGGCGGCCTGGGCGGTCGGCGCCAATCCTCGTCGCCACAGACGGTGAGCCACGGTCCGACGGTGCGATAGAGCTGGCATTCGCGCTCGCCGGAGCGACCGGGGCCTCCATTCACGTGCTTGCTGCCGTTCGGCCGGTTCCGTCCGGCCCACCAGACTTGGGGTCATCGATCCAGCTCACCGCCGAGGCGCTCGAGGGAACCGCGGGCCTTCGGTATAGGGTCGACGCTCAGCTTCGCCGACTTGGCCGCCGTGGGCTGGCGCGACGCATGACGACCGACGTCCGGATCGGCGAGGCGCCCTCGCTCATTGTCAGTGCCGCTCGAGCGATCGGCGCTCGGCTCATCCTTCTCGGGACGGCCGAGCCCGATGTTCTCCACCGGCTGTGTGGGGCCGACACGGCGGCGCGCGTCGTCCGCGCAGCGGACGTGCCCGTCATGGTCGTTCCGCGCGGTTGTGCTCACCTGCCAGAGTCGGCGCTCATCGCCGTCGATTTCAGCGACGTGAGCGTCGCGGCGGGACGCGCGGCGCTGACGCTATTTCCGGACGTGGATGTCGTCCATCTCGTGCACGTCGCGCCGCCACCACAGCCGGCACTCGAGTTGTTCGCGTCGTCGGAACGACGGCACGTCGAAACCGCCGAGGAGGCGTTCAATGCCGTGCGCGATGCGCTGCCCCTGTCGGCATGTATGGTGGTAGGCCGGGAGGTCGCCCGCGGGAGCCCAGCCCGCGAGCTGCTGCGTGTCGCCCGTGAGCGACGCGTCGACCTCATCGTTGCCGGAAGCCACGGGCGAGGTGCGTTCCAGAGGCTGCTTGTCGGAAGCGTCGCAACCACGCTGCTCCGGGCAGCCCGCGTTCCGGTGCTCATCCTGCCTGCGCGCGCAGCCAGCGGCGATCCGGCCGCGAGAACTCAGGCTGCCAGCGTCCCGAGCCGGTACGTGCTGACCTCGCGCCGGGTTGCGTCCGTCGGGGAAACCCTCACAGACCGGTAGGCATTCGGAGGAGGCGCTTTCTCCCGATCCCCGACAGAGCAGCGCCTCGGTTGGGGGTAGCGTTCGCATCGACTACCTGAACGAACGGACGATGATCCGGATGGTCCTTCCGATGCCCCGCCGCGGTATGCACTTGACGGCGATCGCAATGAGGATCGGGATCGAGACGGGCGCCACGGAAACGGGATACTTTGAACCCTGACTCACGGACCGCGACGACACGCGTGCAGACCTCCGAGCGACACCCGCCCGCACGACGTATCGGCCCGGCGCTCGACCGCGCCGCGCCTGGCGCGCGCGTGTCCAGGCCCGCGCGATCGGGCGTGCCGCGGTGGGTCGAGGGCGTCCTGCGTGTTCCGCTTGCCGGCAAGCTGGCGGGCGCGAATGCGATCATCGTCCTGGCGGCGACCGCGGCCGCGCTCGCGGTCCACGGCGGTGCGCCCGCCGACGCGCGTGTGCTCCTGATCCTCGGCCTTGCGCTCGGCGGGAGTCTGGTGGTGAATCTGACGCTCGTCATTATCGCCCTTCGGCCGCTCGGAGATCTCGAGACGACCGCCGCGCGGATCTGGCAGGGCGACCTCGACGCACGCGTTCCGACGTCGCTGCTCGCCGACGCACACGTCGCCCGCATTGGCGGTACGCTCAACGTCCTGCTCGACGGGCTCACGTCGGACCGTGCACGGATGCGCCGGCTGGCGGCCGAAGTCATCAGTGCCGGCGACCGCGAGCGCGCCCACATTGCTCGCGAGTTGCACGACTCCGCGGCGCAGACACTCGCGGCCCTGGTGTACCAGCTGAGCGCGGCCGAACGCGACGTCACCGAGCACGTCCCTGACGACCC
>DASURJ010000991.1:0-14832 GCA_036280115.1 Gemmatimonadaceae bacterium | reverse complement strand
GTCGTTTCGTGCCTCGCGTCGCCGACGCGGTGTGCGTCGGGTCACGTGCGTCAGCGCACGAGCGAAGGCCGTCACCGCTCACCGCGTGCGCCGCTCGACAGGTGCATATCGATGCGTCCGCGCTGCGCGCACGCTACCCTGTTCCGTGTGCCGCCCGTGGTCGTCTTACCGGCAGTAGCGGCCTGTGCCCGCGCCCGACCGTTGCCCATGCGGCAAGCGCGGGCGCGTGCGGCCGCGTGTCGTGACTCGATCTCGAGTCCACGCCTCACGCTTCGTACCTGGGTCTTCGATGCTCTCTTCCGCCGCTCCAGACCGCACTGCACGCTACCTAACGGGAACGCGGACGGCCACCGCGGGACCGGCCGGCTTCACGTTGCCCGAGATTCTCATCGTCATCGTGATGATCTCGCTGCTCGCCCTGCTCGCCATCCCGCGGTTCGCGACGGCAAATGGCCGCCGTCACATGGAGTCGGCACGCATGCGCGTGGCGGCGGCGCTGGCGACCGCGCGCCAGGGGGCGATCCAGAAAGCGCAGACGGTCGAGTTCAAGATTTCCCAGCACCGCGTGACGGTCAACGCGGGCACCGACACGCTCATCTCGCCCGTGCCGCTCGACACGCTCTATAAGGTCAGAACGACCCAGGACTGGACGGTGACGTTCAGCGCCCGCGGTTTTGCGACGAATCTGTCCAGCTCGGAGACCTACATCGTCCTCAGACGCGACGGCGTACCGGACGACACGGTGACCGTTTCCCGCACCGGGATGGTAAAGCAATGAGACACGCACGTCGGCTTCGCGCGCGCCGCGGCCTCACGCTCATCGAGGTGATGATCGCCATCATCGTGATGGCCGTCGGCATCATGGGGCTCGCCGGCACCGCCAGCTACGTCACGCAGCAGATGGGCGGCGGCAACATGCAGACGATCGCCGCGGGGATGGCCACGAAGGTCGCGGACTCCCTGTCGGCCCGACGGTGTTCGGCGCTCGTGGACGGCTCCCAGACGAGCCGCGGCGTCCGCGTGGCGTGGACCGTCGAAGACAGCTCCCGTACGCGGTGGGTCCGCCAGTCGGTGGAGTACACGCCGAAGCGCGGCCCGGCCAAGACCGTCAACTACGTCCTGGTGGTCCAATGTCCGGAATGATGACAGTGCCACGCGTGCGCCGATCGCGGCGCGGGATGACGCTCGTCGAGATCATGATTGCCCTCGTGCTCCTCGGCATCATCTCGGGTGTCGTCATGCGCGTGATCATGCGCCAGCAGCGGTTCTATCAGGGCGCGAACCAGATCATGACGCAGCGCAGCCAGCTGCGTCAGGCGACATCGGTACTGCCGGTCGACCTGCGCAGTCTGTCGTCGATCGGCGACGACATTCTCGCGGTCTCGGACACGTCGATCGACTTCCGGATGAACGTCGCGACGGGCGTCATCTGCGACCTGCTGCCTGGCGGCGCCGGATTCGTGCTGCCGCCCGAGAACCTCGACGGCGGGCAGACGCTCACGTCGTTCTTCGGCTACGGTTACCAGCAGCTGAAGCAAGGCGAGGGGTTCGAGGTCTTCGTCTACAACGACAGCAACACCGTCGGCAACGAGGAAGACGCGTGGAAGCTCTATGAGCTCGACGCGAACGTCAAAGCGGACAACTCCTACTGTCCGACGAGCTTCGCCAAGGTCACGGACTTCGGCAAAGCCCGGTACGAAATCAAGGTTTCGGATCCCGACGGCTACACGGATCCGGTGACCGGCGGCCCGGTGAGCCAATACATACAGATCGGTGCCCCGGTCCGGATCGTTCGCAAGGTGAGGTACGCGCTGTACAAGGAGTCCGATGGCAAGTGGTACCTCGGTTACGCGAACTACAACGCCGGGACCTCGGCGTGGGAAACGCTCGCGCCAGTGAGCGGGCCCTACGACCCGTACTCGAGCTCCTCGGGAACGCCCTCCGGCCTGGGCTTCAAGTACTACGACGTCGATGGCAACGAGATCGCTTCGGGGGCGACGCAGGCGCAACGACAATCGATCGCTCGCATCGACCTGGTCGCGCGCGCGCGTACCGCAACCAATGTCAGGACCGGCGGGATACAGAACGGGCTCGACCAGCAGTACAAGGACTCTCTGGCCGTCAGCGTCATGCTGCGCAATCGCCAGTGACGGATCCGATCATGAACGACCCACGCACCTTTTCCAGCATGGAGCCAGACATGTCGCCCACGTCGAAACGACGGGAGGGGTTTGCCCTTGCGGTGGCCATGATCGCCATCGTCGTGATCGGCGCGCTGATCGCCGGCGCGTTCTTCACGTCCACGCAGGAGTATCGCCTCGGGCGTAACTCGCTGATGGACCAGCGCGCCTACTCGGCCGCCGAGGCGGGTGTGACGCAGCCGATCCAGGGGTGGCTCAAGAGCCTGAACCTCACGGTGCCGAACGGCACCACCTTCGGGCCGGACACGTTGAAGATCGAGGGCGGCAGTTACGCGGTTCGTCGGGTGACGCGACTGGACGACTACACGTTCTGGGTGACGTCGGATGGTTATGCGGGCACCGCGAACGCCGTCGCGTCGCATCACAAAGTCAACTCCATCTATCGGCTCGCGTACCCGAACTTCAACATCCTCGGAGCGCTGACGGTACGGGGTAAAGTCGAGGTGCAGGGGAGCTCGAAGGTGGACGGCACAGACGTCGTGCCGGCGCAATGGACCAGCTCCGGCCTCTGCCCGGCGACAGGCACCGCCATGCCAGGCGTCTCTGCTCCCGATACCACACTGGTATGCAGTGGAAATTGCCCGGAGAACGCGAGCGCGGCGCAGCGCATCTTCGGCGACCCGCCGCAGTCAGAGAACCCGGCTGCGGCCGATACGAACACGTACTACAAGTATGGCGACCAGAACTGGCAAACAATGACGGCGAACGCCGACGTCAAGTTGCCCGGTGGCAACTACAAGACGCTCCCGTCAGTGACTGGTTCGGGCCGCTGCAATTACAGCGACCTCACCAACTGGGGCGATCCGGACCGAACGACCGCCTGTGCGGACTACTTCCCGATCATCTTCGTCGACGGGAACCTGAAGATCCAGTCGAACTCGCGCGGACAGGGCGTGCTGCTCGTGAATGGCGATCTGGAAATGCAAGGCGGATTCGAGTTCAACGGCATCATGATCGTGCGCGACGACATTCGCTCGACCGGTAACGGAAACAAGATCACCGGCTCGGCGTTCGCCGGTAACACCTACACGACGGACAACACGAGTGTGTCCGGTGACTCCGAAATCCAGTTCTCGCGCTGTGCGATCGAGCGAGCCGCCAAAGGCTCATCGGTGATCACGCGGGCGAAGCACCGCGGGTTCGCGGAGATCGTGCAGTAGGCTATCGGATCGAGTCCAGTTTCGCCTTCAGCCTAACGTTGGCGGGAAACTGCGTCGCGGCCGCCGTGAGCAGCGTTCGTGCGCTGTCCACGCGGCCCGACGCGCGCAGGGCGTCGGCGGCGAGCATGTCTCGCCGCGGACGGAGCCGAGCGTCGTCGGCACGGACGGTCAGGGAGTCGAGCGCCGCCAAGGTGGCCACCGGGTCCTTTCTATCGAGGAGCAGTGACTCGGCCCAGAGAAGACGCGTTGTGGCGTCGGCCGGGTTCCGCTCGATCATGAGCTGGATGAGCCGGTTCGCCTCATCCGCCTTGCCCGACTGTCGCGCGAGCTGCGACTCGTGGTAGAGCCCCGCGGTGAGCAGACGCCGGACGTCTTCGGGGTTACCGGTGCGAACGCCGACACCGCCGGCGTAGGAGTACACAAGCTCGCCGCCGTGCTCCGCGGTCTCGTAGAGCACGAATAGCCCCGCGAGCCCGGCCAGCCCGGAGACCGCCCGTACGAGCCTCGCGCCCCCGCCTCTCAGCGCGAGCGCGAGCAGCTCCAGTCCGGCCACGCCCAGAAACAGGTTCCGCGTGCGCTCGCCCCATTCCTCATGCTCTTCGACGGCGTCGCGGGCACCCGGCACCCGCTCTGCGGGGCCGTGGGCGGCGTCGCCGGATTTGACGGCGAGCCACGATGCAGCGCCACCGATCACGAGGAGGGTGGTCGCCGCGGGCCCGGTCCACTTGAGGCGACCGGTCAACGCGACGAGCCGGAACAGCACGCCGACGATCAGCAGTGCCACGACGAAATGAACGACCTGCGGATGCAGCGCGGCGATTGACGTTGGCATTGACGAGGTCGAGCGGATTGGTGTTCGACGAAAGCGACGGCGTGACCAGTGGAAGAACCACGCCGTTGTCCCCCCGGTCAAGGTCCGGACCACACATCGGGCCCGCGCGGTAGCCTCACGGAGGCGAGCGAACCAGATTACCCGCCCATGAGTAACGTCGCGGAGCTGCTCGTCCCCGCGATCCGCTGGGACGCGACGACGGGGTTCGACGGAGAACGGGGGCACATCGCGAGGGCCCTCGAGCTGGGGGTCGGCGGGTTCGTGTTGCATGGTGGCCCCGAGACCGAAGTACGCGCCCTCACGAAGGACCTGCGCCAGGCGTCGAAGATCCCGCTCCTCATCGGCGCGGAGCTCGAGCGGGGCGTCGGGCAGCGGTTCCTCGGCACCACGGGATTGCCGCCACTCGCCGCCATCGCGGGGCTCGGCGACGCGAACCTCGTGCAGCGCGCCGCGAAGCTCACCGCCCGTGAGGCACGGCCGCTCGGTATCAACTGGGGATTCGCGCCGCTCTGCGATCTTCAGATGAGCGCGGCCGCCGCGAACGTGAGGACCGCCATCGATGCCATTGGCGCCGACCCGAACAACGTCGGTACGATTGCAGCCCAGTGGATCGAGGCGTGTCAACACGAGGGCATGCTGGCGTGCGCGAAGCACTTCCCCGGGGCCGGACGCGTCGTCCAGGTGCGATCGAACGGGACGCCCGCGGTGGACGTGCCGCGAAGCGTTCTCTTCGACCACGAGTTCAAGCCGTTCCGGGCGGCCATCAGCTCGCGCGTCGCGTCGATGCTCGTCGCCGATGTGAGTTATCCGTCGCTCGACGCGAGCGAATCGCCGGCCACGTTCTCGAGCGTGATCCTCCGGTACCTGCTGCGTGAGAAGTACGGCTTCGAGGGCCTGGTGGCGAGCGACGTGCTGCAGGCCCGCGGCCCTCTGGCGGCGGAGGATGAGGCGGACGTGGCGATGCGCGCGCTCGATGCCGGCTGCGATGTGCTGCTCGGACCATCACACCTCGAGTCTCTCGTTGAGACGCTCGAGCGTTGCGTCCGGGACGGTCCCCTCTACGAGGATCGCATCGAGCAGTCGCGGCGACGTCGCCTGAAATGGGCCCAGTGGGCGGCTCCGCAGACCGATTACCGTCGCGTGAGCGGGTCGGACGTCGCGTGGGCGCTCCAGCTGGCCGAACGCGTGCTGGTCATGCTGCGAGGGGCGCCGCCTCGACTGGGGAGGGTGGTGGAGCTCGTGGTCGTGGACGACGACGCGCCATACGAGTCGTCGCAACCGAGAACCGTCCTCGCTCAGGCGCTGGAATCGGCGGGCGTGATGGTGACCGTGTCCGACACGGTCTCATCCGGCGGCACGGCTCCGGTCTACGTCGCGCTCTTCGGCGAGATGCGGGACGGGCGCGAGGAGGTGGCCTATCGGGCCGAGACGCTCGACGCCGTGTCGCGCGCCTGCGAGGCGGCGACGTTGCATCGGCGGGAGTCCGCCGTTCTGCTGTTCGCGCCCCCGGCGATGGGAAAGCAGGTCAGGGGGAGCGCGCCGATCGTCTGCGCGTGGTCGGGCGATCGCTGTATGCAGGAGGCGGTGGCGCGCTGGCTTCTCCGGACCGGAGCCTGACACCGGTGAGGGCGTCTCGGGTTCGGTCGGAGGCGCGGAGCGTGACGCAGGCGAGAGCAGCCGGGTGCAAATGCAACCATCCGGGGGCCGGCGCTATCCTAAGGACACATGGGTCGACCGCGGGGGACGGTCTCGGACGCGAGGCCGCTCGAGCGCTCTGACAGCTCCGAAAGCGAGGCGGCTGGTGAAGACGCGTCGGATGTGGCCGCCGCGGCGTCAGGGGATGTGCGTGCCTTCGAGCGGGTGTATCGACGGCACGTTGCGCGCATCCACACCACCGCCGCGCGAATGCTCGGCGCGGAGGAGGCGGACGATGCGACGCAGGACGTGTTCCTGCGCGCCTGGCAACGGCTCGGCCAGTTTCGCGGCGACTCGGCGTTCGGCACGTGGCTCTTTCGCCTCGCGATCAACGTCATTCTCTCGCGGCGTGAGGTCATCGCGACGCGCGCTCGCCGTCACGTCGACGACGCCGACCTCGTGGATACACTCTCGATGCGAAGCGCGACGCCCGAGCTCGGAATCGATTTCGAGGCTGCCCTGCAGCGGCTTCCGCCTGGCATGCGGCAGATCTTCGTGCTCCACGACATCGAGGGGTACAAGCACGACGAGATCGCCGCGATGCTCGGCATCGCACAGGGGACGTCGAAATCGCAGCTGCATCGCGTGCGCATGGTGCTCAGGAGGTATCTCGATGCCTAACGCCGATCGGTCGTCGTTCGCTGGGGGCGCGACATGACCACGCGCCTGGATCAGTGGACCGAGCGCCTCTCGGAGTACATCGACGGCGATCTCGGCGCCGAGGATCGCCGGGCCCTCGAGGCACACCTCGCGTCATGTGCCGAGTGTCGTGCCACGCACCACGAGCTCGTGCGCGTGCTGGCGCGTGCGCGCAGCGGTGCGTATCGACCGCCGCCGCAGGACCTCTGGCCTGGTGTGAAGCGGGCGGTGGAGGCTTCCGGGCGGCCGCGACGCCCGGTGGTCGTGTCGTTCACGCTCGGGCGATTGGCGGCGGCTGCCGGGCTCGTCGCGGTGATTGCGGGTGGACTCGCGTGGTCGATCGCCGCGTCCCGCGACGAATCGACGGTCGCTGCTCTCGAGGGCATTCCACGCGCCGCGCCGCCGGAGCCCGCGCCGGGCGCGCTCGGCCCGACGGCGCTGGCTGTCGCGTCGTACCGCGAGGCGGCGAACGATCTCGAGCGCGCGCTCGAGGCCGGACGACGCACGCTCCGGCCCGAGACGATGCGCGTCATCGAGGAGAACCTTCGCGCCATGGATGTTGCCATCGCCCAGGCGGATAGCGCGCTCCGGCAGGATCCGGGAAGCGAGTACCTGAACCAGTACCTCGTCGCCACGATGCAAAGGAAGCTCAAGCTGCTGCGACACGCCGTCGCGATCACGACGCCGCGGACATGAGGCCAATCGCTCGCGCGCCCGGGACTCGCACGATGTTGCGACGCGTGCTGTTGGGACTCGTCGCATTCCCGGCGGCGGCTTGTGCCAAGCAGACCGACACGACGATCACGGTGCGTCCCGACGCGCGCGTGCAGGTGCAGAACTTTGCGGGGTCGATCACGGTCCGTGGGTGGGACCGGAACGCCGTTCGGGTCGTCGCCACGCGCGGGCGTCGAGACGAGGTTCGGATCACGGGAAACGAGTCGGCCCTCTCGATCGCGACCGTGGCACGCACCGGTGCGTCCGCGCCGCTCGACTACGAGATCACGGTGCCGAGTGGAGCGGCGCTGGACGTGGGCGGCACTTACACCACGATCGCCATCGATGGCGTCCGCGGACCGGTGTCGGCGAACACGGTGCAGGGGGGCGTGTCGCTGCGCGGCGGCGATGGGGTGATCTCGCTCAAGTCCGTCGAGGGCGTCGTCTCGGTGCGCGATGCCCGCGGGCGGATCGAGGTGATCGGCGTGAACCGCGGGCTCGACCTTCGCGACGTTCGTGGTGACATCGTGGCGGAGACCGTGAACGGATCGATCGTGCTGGAGGATATCGAGTCGTCGGACGTCGAGGCCGTGACGGTGAACGGACGCGTCAGCTACGACGGGGCGATCGCGGACCGTGGGCGCTACCGGTTCGCGACGCACACGGGGACGATCGTCGTGTCGATCCCCGAGGGTGTGAATGCGACGATCGCGGCGGTGACGTACGAGGGGAACGTGTCGAGCAAATTCGCCGTTCCGGTGCTGGCGTCAGGCGGGAACGCAGGGGTTCAACGCCGCGCATCGTTCACCCTCGGCACCGGGAGCGCGAAGGTGGAGGTGGAGTCGTTCCAGGGGAGCATTCAGTTCGCCCGACCTGGCGATCCGTCGTTCGGCGACCCCAATCGGACCCCGAGGAGCAGGCATCCGGAACGATGAGGGGAACGGATGAGAGGATGAGGGGATGAGTGACATCATCCCGAGTGGGTGAAAGCTCCTCTCACCGGGACGTGAGCGAGGGGTACGGCTCGGGGGGTCGCGACGCACCGTGAAAGCAGTCCCTATCAATCACCGCCCTGGCGCGAGGGCGCCTGAATGCTGAGGAGCGGTCCCCAGCATCCCCTCATCCCCTCATCCGTTTCACCCCTCCGTTCTGGATGCCTGTGGCACCAGCATGGCCGACGCGGCGCGTGGTTCTCCGCGGCCGTTCCCGCGTTCGCTCCTGCCGCGGAATCCGCGTCACCCCGATGCAATGCCCGAACCGGGATCGCCGTGTTCGCAAACAGCTCTTGCTGCGCCATGGGGCAGAGCGCAGAGGATGCGGCAAGCGCGAACGTGGGAACGGCGGACGCGGGTACACTGCGGGGGCGGGCGCAGCGTGGAGCACGATCGGACTGAGCGTTTCGGCTAACCCGGCGCAACAGAACGATTATATTCGAATCTGACCCCGATTAGGGTCGTTAGGCGCCGGCACGGGCCTCGAGTAGCAGGCCCGGATCATCGGAGACGATGCCGCGCACGCCCACCCGCCACAGTCCCCGGGCGACGTGCGGGTCGTTGATCGTCCACACGTGCACCAGGCAACCGGCCGGGCGCGTGACCGCAACGAGCGACGCGATCGGCACGCGGATGCCGCGCAGCCAGCGCGGAATGCACATGACCGAGTACGGGAGCGACCGCACCGGCCAGCGGGTGAGGGCTCGATGCAGCAGGCGCTTCACGTCGGTGCTCGACGCCCCGAGCGGGATGGTCGATCCACGGAAGGGATCCATGGCGCGAGCGTCGAACGACTCGACAATGCACCGGGACTGCGCCCCGTAGTGCTCGATGAGACGGCGCGTCTCGGCCGAGGCGCGTGGCGTCTTGAGCTCGATGAGCAACGGCACGTCGGGAAACTCGCGCAACACCTCTTCGAACGTCGGGACGCGCAGTCCCTGACCGCGGTACGGGTAGGTTCGGCCATCGCGCGTGAACCGCGCGCCCGCGTCGGCTGACCGGATCTCGTCGGCGGTGAGTGCCTGCACCGCACCGGTGCGGTCGGTTGTGCGGTCGAGCGTCGCGTCGTGAATGACGACGGCCACGCCATCGGCGGACAGGTGCACGTCGAACTCGATGCAATCGGCGCCGAGCGCGAGTGCCTGGCGAAAGGACTCGAGTGTGTTTTCGGGTGCGTGGGCGGCGTTCCCGCGGTGGCCGACGATCGGCTGGCGCGCCGGGTCGAGAAGCGGGTGCATCATAGTGCGCCTCGCGGAGCGCGCGCCTGGTCCGATGCCAGCTGCGCTACGGCCGCCGCCCGGAAACACGGCGAGTGGCGGCGGCCGCTTGACAGTACGTCGCGCGTCGTCTCGCGCGGGGTCAGAACGTGTACTGAAGCTTCGTCAGGAACAGCCGTCCGATTTCCGGCGTCCCGATGAAGGTGATGCGCTTGTTGTTCGTGATGTTCGTGCCGCTGATGGACCACGTGACGTTCTGTCCCTGAAGTGGCAGCTGCCAGGCAAAGCTCGCGTCGAGGAATGCGTTGACGGGGACGTTGCCGACGTACACGCCGGAGTTGACCGCGTAGGCGTTCTGGTACCGTCCACGCAACTCGAAGCTCACGCCGATGGCTTCGTCGCGGTAGCGGCCCGTGAGCGTGGCTTTGTGGTCCGGCGAGTTCAGCAGCAGCGTGTCGATGCCGCTCACGATCTCCGGGAACACCACGTCGCTCACCCACGAGTACGTGCCCACGACACTGAATCGGTCGTTGAGCAGATAATCCACAGCGAGGTCCGTGCCGTAGAGGTCGATCGTCTCCTCGATGTTCCGGTAGCTGAAGAACAGGTCGGGTGTGTTGGCGAGTGGGCTTTCCGGAACGACCGTTCCGACCGGGATCGAGGCCAACTGAGTAGCGAGCTGGGTCGTAACCCCCGGGATTGCCCCCGGCGGGATGCGGCCGAGAGCAGCCTGCTGTGCCAGGATTCCGCCGATGAACGCGCCGAGCTGCTGCCCGTTCATGAACGCGTTAGGCGTGACGTTCTGGGCTGCCGTCGTGAAGTCCTGTTTCCGTGCGTACCAGAGGTCCACGGCAATGCGGGCTCGGTTGCCAAGGATGCCCTTGTACCCAACCTCGAACTGATCGGTGATGGTGGCCTTGAGGCGCGAGAGGTCCGTGATACCCGACGGGTCGACCGGGACGAACTCGAACTGGGGGTTCGTGCGGTTCGGCGGCCGGAACAGCCGGAGCTGAGTCGAGACCTGCGCTGGCGTCGGGTTTGCCGCGAGCAGCGCGCCGATGATGAGCTGCGCGTTCTGCGGCGTCACGCCTGCCTGCACGAGCGCCGCGCCGATGTCCTGTGCCCGTCCGGCGACGAACGTCCGGTAAAACTGCGCCGCATCGGCGTCCACGACCGTGTTAGGCGCCACTGCCGGAGCGCCGGCCGGATTTGCGCCGACGACAGGGAACGGCGAGCGCATGCAGAGCTGTCCCACACCTGTCGTGCAGTTCCGCCGGAACGTGAAGCCTGACGATGGAACGCCGAGCCCACGGATGTCGTACGGTACCGCCGGGCGGAGCGTCGCCTGCGGAAGATCGAGGAAGAACGAGAAGTTCGCTGGCGTCGAGAACGCCCGGTTGTACGTCGCACGGATGTTGTGCGTCTCGCGCGGCTTGAACACCACGCCGACGCGCGGAGACCAGTACGTCTGGTCGAGCACGCTGTGATTATCCACGCGAAGCGCGCCGACGAGATCCCACTGCGGCGTGAGGCGTGTCGTGGACTGGACGTACGCGCCGACTTCGGTCACGTCGTCGTCGTCCTCGTTGCGCCCGTTGATCGTATTCCCGGTGCGCGGGTTGGTGAAGATGTAATCGATGCCATAGACGAGACTCTCGCGCTCGTCCCACAGATCGGCCGAGTGCTGGATCTGCGCCGCGTAGACACGCGAATTGTCGACGATCGGTTGACCGCTGCGCAGGAGGTACGTGCCCCCCAAGTCGGTCGCGTTCTCGTTTCCGGCATCGCTGAAGTTCACGAAGCCCTGAACGAAGAGGTCCCCGAGTCGCACACGCTGCTGCACGCTTTGATACGTCCAGTCCTTCGCCTGCGCGGTTCCGTTCGTCCCCGTGAGCTCGAGCGCGTTCCCGATGCGGCTCAGGCCATACGTCGTGATGAGCTCGAGCCCCTCGAATGGACGGATGTCCATGCGCGCCTCACCGGCGAAACGCTCGACGTCGAAGTCACGTCTGACCGGTTGACCCGCGCGCCCGGGCGGCGCCGAGGCGGGAAACACGTCCGGCTCGGCCGGGTCGTCGAACTCGAAGTCTTTGCCCGTGAAGTACTCGCCCGAGAGCTTGTACCCGAACCGATCGTTCAACGCGTTCGCGTGGCGGATTGCCCCGCGCATGATCGATCGCTCCCCACCCTCGATCGAGAGCGTCGTCCCCTGGGAGCTGAACGGCGATTTCGTGATGACGTGGAGCACGCCGTTCGCGCTGTTCGGCCCATACAGCGCGGATGCGGGGCCGAGCAACACCTCCATCCGCTCGATGTCTTCGTTCGTGCCGGTGAACATGAGCGGCACGTTGACCCGAAGCGAGGGCACCGCCGCGAAGCGATAGTCCTGAAGGGTGAGCAGGGAGCCCGAGAACGCGTTGTTGAATCCGCGCGTGACGATGTTCGTCTGCGCGATGCCGCCGCTCGTCGCATCCACCCCCTGCACGCCGCGCAGGTGATCGGCGACCGTGATGGCGGGCCGCTCTTCGATCTCGCGCGTCTCGACGACCGATATCGACGCCGGCGCCTCGAGAATCTTCTCCTCACGACGCGACGCGGTGACGACCGCGGGGTTGAGCTGCGTGACGATCTCGGTCATTCGCACATCGAGCTGCGTGGTCTGCCCTTCCGCGACTCGAATGTCCTCGACGCGCCGCGCGCTGAACCCGAGTCGCGTGATCGCGACGTCATACGTGCCCGCGGCGAGGTTGGGGACGCGGTACGACCCGTCCTCCCCGGTGGTGGTCTGCCCCACCGTGTTGGTGCCCGATATTACTCGCACAGTGGCGCCGGGGAGTGGCGCGGCAGTCGTGCTGTCGGTGACACGTCCGGCCACCGCACCTGTCTGCGCATGCGCGCTTGCGGGGACGGCGACAACGGCGAGAAGACACAGGAATCGACGAATCGATCGTGGGGTCATCCCTACCTCGGGTCGATTGGTGAGACACACACAGCCAACCGCATCAAAATCGTGAGGATGACGTCAGAGCGCCAGATGAGCCGTGGAGCCCTGGCGCGTCGATTCGTCGATTGTCGAATGGGGAGCCGCTTCGCTATCTGGCGGCCGGCAATCGATAGAGGTGCCACGTCACCGCGATGGCCGTGACGAGGAGCGCGGCGCGAACCGCCAGGTTAGGGAACACCAGGACCGAATACCCGATCGTGATCCACATCATCACGAGCGAGGCGATCTTCACGTGGATGGGGATCGAGCGCTCATCGCGATAGCGGCGCAGATATCCACCGATCCAGCGCGCCCGCATCAGGCGGTCGTAGAGCCGCTGCGAGCTCCGCGCGTAGCACCACGCGGCGACGAGGAGGAAGCAGGTCGTGGGCAGGAGGGGCACGAAGATCCCGAGGACGCCGAGGCCGAGCGACAGCGTGCCGCACACGACCAGCGCGGCGCGGCGCAGCGGCCGAGCCGTGGGCCGGGCCGGCAGCGTCACCGCGACAGCGGCGGCCGGGCCGCGTTCGAGCGCGTCGGCGGGTATCTTCAGACTCACGAAGAAGCGTCTCCTAGACGAGCGGAGCCCGGGACAAACGCACTGACCCGGGGGTATCATTCGGCTATCATGCCGGGGTTGCGCCACCCCGGTTGGGAGAATCTACTACGAACTTGGCCGATACGGGACGGCGCCGCTGCCGCCCCCGAACGGCCAAGCGCCAATCTCGGAGAATGATGGTTCCATGACGTCGCATGTTCGGGTTCGGCCCGTCCTCGCCGGGTTGCTGCTGGCGGTTCCGCTTGGCGCCGCGTCAGCTCAGGCTCAGGGGGACTCGGCAACCACACAGGCGGCCGCGGCCAGCCGGGCGGGGGTGAAGCGGGTTCCCATCGCGAAGTCCGTCTTCGGCGATGCCGGCATGATCGTGAACGCCCGCGATGACGGGTTCATCGAGATCGCCGCCGCCGGCCCCAACAAGACCGTCCTGCTGCAACTCCGAACGCTGGCCGCGCGTGCGTGGGTGGATTCGACGGCCCGGATGCTTCGCGCACGCATCCGCCGCTCGAACACACCTCGGACCTACCGCTCCGATATCGACGAGGCGGGCACGAGCACGACGATGGCGCTGACACGGAAAGTCACGGCCGGAGAGTCGGAATACACGCTCTTCTTCTCCGACGACCCCCTCGGCGGATTTACGATTCCGATCGAGCGGTCCGAGGCCGACGTGTTCGTGGCGCAGGTGCGCCGGGCCGTGGCGCTATCGGCGAAGCTGCTCGAGCCCGCCGATAGCGCGAAGCCGGCCGATTCCGCCGCGAAAGCGAAGAAGCCGGCGCCCAAGCCGGCGACCCGGCGCACGACTCGACCGCCAGCGACACAGCCGGCGCCCAAGGCACCGGCGCAGCCCCCCGGAAAAGCAACGACGCCGGCCTAACGCCGGCGTCGTGTTGTTCTGAGGTCGCGGTCGGGTGGCTACTGCACCGCGACGTTGTCCGCCTTCTTCGCCCACTTCTCGAACCAGCTCCTGAGGTAGAGCTGCGTCCTGATGTAGTTCGAGGGACGCGACGACGTCCCGTGCCACTCGTCGTTGAAGCGGATCATGGCTGTCGGGATTTTCCGGACCTTGAGCGCCTGGTAATACTCCTCGGTCTGGCCCATGGGTGTCCGCAGGTCGTTCACGCCAGTCATGAGCATCGTGGGCGTCTTCACGTTGCCCACGAGCATGAGCGGCGAGCGCTTCAGGTGCTCGGTCGGATCATCCCACGGGTACTTCTCGAAGTTGTTGTACCAGCTGGAGCCATCGGTCGTGCCGACGAAGCTCATCCAGTTCGTGACCGGGCAGTTGGCCGACGCCGCGGCGAAGCGATCGGTCTTGCCGACGATCCACGACGTGAGCACGCCGCCACCCGAGCAGCCGTACACGAACATGTTCCGCGTGTCGATGTAGCCACGGCCCACGATCGTGTCGACGCCCGCCATGAGGTCGTCGTAGTCCTTGCCCGGGTACGCGTTCTTGATCGCGTTGCCGAAGGCGCTGCCGTAGCCGGTGGACCCGCGGGGATTGGTGTACAGCACCACGTAGCCGTTCGCGGCGTGCTCCTGCCACGCGAAGTTGAACGCGCCGTTGTACATCGAGTGCGGCCCACCGTGAATCGACAGCATGAGGGGGTACTTCCGCTTCGCGTCGAAGCCCGGAGGCTTCACGATCCATCCCTGGATGCGGAAGCCGTCCACGGACGGATACCAGATCTCTTCCACCTCGCCGAGCGTCTTGCCGGCGAGAATGTCGTCGTTGACGGCCGTGATCTGTCGGGGCGTCGGGTTGCGGGCGCTGAAGATCGCGACGTCGTTAGGCTTGAGCGACGACGACATGACCCCGACCATCGTGCCGGCCTTGTCC
>DASURJ010000990.1:0-4057 GCA_036280115.1 Gemmatimonadaceae bacterium | reverse complement strand
CGAAGCGCGGTGCGGCGGGAAAGACCAAGTTCTCGCTGAACAGCTACGTCGGGACGCAGAAGGTCGAGAAGACGATCGGGCTGCTCAATGCGCAGCAGTACGTGGAGCTGTACAACGAGAGCGCGAAGAACGACAACAGGTCACTTCCGTTCACGCCCGGCGTCGACGACGTGAACACGTATGACTGGCAGGACGCCGTCTTCCGCAGGTCCCCCGTGAGCGACATCAACCTGTCGATGAGTGGGGGGAGCGAGCGGCTCAAGTACTACGTGTCCGGGTCGAACTTCGACCAGCGCGGCATCGTGATCGGCTCCGCTTACACGCGCCAGGCGGGCCGCCTGAATCTGGATGTCAACGCGACGGACCGGTTCTTCCTCTCGAGCACGATCGGGCTGACCCGCGAGAACAACGATCGCATTCCCGGCGACCAGAGCCTGGACGGCGTGGTCACCAATGCCATCGGCATGCAGCCCTTCCGTCCGATCCTCGGTGCCAGCTATGGCTATGGCGGGGACACCGAAGGGCTCAAGTACTCCAATCCGGTCGCGATCGCCGCCTTCAACTTCGACCACTTCAAGACGCTGCGCGCGCTCGGCACGCTGAATGGCCGATTCCTGTTCTCGCCGCGCCTGTCATTCGATGCGCGGGTGGGCGCGGACGTCTATGGCATCGACGAGCTGACCTGGGGCGACCCGCGGGTCGATGGCACGTATGCCGCCAGCGCCAACGGTGTCGGCCGGACCGCGAGCAACACGAATACCAAGTACATGACTGAGGGCTACCTGACCCTGGACGCGATCAACTCGGCGGACAATCGCCTGAGCGTGATCGGCGGCGCGAGCGTGGAATACAACCACCGCGACCTGAGCTACGCCCGTGGTGAGGGGTTCCCCGTCGGCTTCAGCACGTACATCGCGAACGCGGCCACCATCACTTCCTGGGACGGTAGCGCGACCGACAACAACCTGGTGTCGTTCTTCACCCGGGCCAACTGGTCGTGGCAGGATCGCTACCTGCTCTCGGCAAGCCTGCGTGCCGACGGCTCCTCCCGATTCGGCGCCGACAATCGATATGGTATCTTCCCGGCGATCTCCGCCGGCTGGAACGTCACCGACGAGAACTTCGCCCAGGGACTCGCCCGCCTGGCGACCCTCAAGCTCCGCGCCAGCTACGGAGTCACGGGCAATCAGGGCATTGGAGACTTCGCCAGCCGGAGCCTCGCCGGCGGGACACCCTACAGCGGCGAGGCCGGTGTCGCGCCAACGCAGCTCGGCAATCCGGGGCTCAAGTGGGAGACAACGAAGGAGTTGGATCTCGGCGCCGATGTCTCGGTCCTCGATGGGCGTGCCAGCCTGATCGTGGACTGGTACAACCGGAACACCGACGACCTCCTGGTTCGTCGTCCGATCCCGGCCACCAGCGGGTACACGAGCATCTGGTCGAACATCGGCAGCATTCGCAATCGCGGCGTCGACATGGGCCTGCACACGGTGAACCTCGACGGCGGCCCTCGCGGGCTTGGCTGGACGTCCGACCTCAACGTGACCTGGAACAACAACGTCGTCACGAGCCTGTACAACGGCCAGCTCGCCACGTTCAACGTGAGCAGCCGTATCACCTCGGTAGCGGCGGTCGGGCAGCCGCTCGGGGAGTTCTACCTCTACAAGTTCGTGCGCGTCGATCCCGCGAACGGCAATGCGGTCTTCCAGAATGCCGATGGCAGCGAGACCAGCTCTCCAACGGACCGTATGTTCGTCGGCAGCCCGCAGCCCAAGTACTACGGCGGATTCACGAACACCCTCACCTTCCGGAACTTCGATCTGCGCGGCTTCCTGCAGTTCAGCCAGGGCAACAAGGTCTTCAACATGATGCGCATCTTCACGGACGACGGCGCATGCACCTGGGACAACCTCTCGACGCTGGCGCTCACGCGGTGGCAGAAGCCTGGAGACATCACCAACGAGCCGCGCATGAGCTATCGATGCCGCTCCGGCGCCGACGTGATCAGCAGCCGATTCATCGAGGACGGCTCCTTCGTCCGCCTCGGCGAGCTGACGCTCGGCTACAAGCTGCCTGACCGGTTGGCGTCCGCGGCACGGATGACCAATGCGCGGCTTTACCTCTCGGGTCGCAACCTGCACACGTGGACGAAGTACACTGGCTACAATCCGGACGTCAACAGCGCCGGTATCACGTCCAACGTCGTGATGGGAGTCGATTACTACGCATATCCGCTCGCCCGTACCTTCACCCTCGGCGTCAGCGCCGGCTGGTGAGCGGAGCCTCCGCGAGCCAACACCTCAGATGAGGCAACAGCGATTCATGCGAATCTTCAGAGCTCTTCCCGCGGCGCTTGCGCTGCTCATCAGCGCGGGGTGCGACAGCGTGTTGTCCACCACGCCGCAGAGCACCATCCCTGCCGATCAGATCATCGTCGACTCCAAGTCCGCGCTCGGCGCGCTGACCGGGGCCTACGATGGGTTGCAGAGCGGCAGCTACTACGGCCTCGACATCCAGATGCTGGGCGACCTTCCCGCCGACAACAGCACCTGGGTCGGAACGTACCAGTTTCTCGGGAATATCGAGAACAACCAGATCGCCCCGGACAACCCGGAGATCACGGACATGTGGACGGCGATCTATGACCAGATCAACCGCGACAACGTGATCCTCGCGCGGGTCCCGGAAGTCGCTGCGATCGACGAGGACACGAGGGACGAGGTGATGGGCGAGGCGTACTTTCTCCGCGCCCTCGGTTACTCCAACCTCGTGAAGTTCTGGGGCGGCGTGCCGATGCCGCTGAAGCCCGTGCAGACGGCGGATGAAGCGGCCACATACACCCGCGCAACGGTGCTCGACGTCTACGCCCAGATCCTGAAGGATCTCGACAGCGCGGCCGTGATGATCAGCAACACCTCGAACACGAGGCGCGCCACGAAGACGGCCGTCGAGGCACTCCGCTCGCGGGTACTGTTCTACCGCGCCAGCGTGGCCGGCGCGAACGCCACGGCTGACTACCAGGCGGCGCTCGATGCGGCGAACGCCGTCCTCGCCGGGCGCGACGAGCTCACCGTACCCTTCGCCGATCTGTTCTCGCCCACCGGCGCGAACACGAGCGAGGACATCTTCCGCGTCAGCTTCACCCAGGCCGAGTACAACGATCTCGGCTACTACTGGCTGTACGATGGACGGCAGGAGATGATGCCGACGGATGACCTGTACGCGGCGTTCGACCCGGCCGATCTCCGCCTGCCAGCCACGATCTACAACGACGACGGCGACCTGGATGCGGTGAAGTGGCCGACCACGGCGGGCACGGAACATCCACACGTGATCCGGCTGGCCGAGCTCGTTCTCATCAAGGCGGAGGTGCTCGCTCGCCAGGGCAAGCTCGCCCAGGCGGTCGCCGAGTACAACAAGGTCCGCGAGCGCGCGGGCTTGCCCGATCACGTGCTTGGCGTGGACGTCACGACGCAGCAGGACGTGCTCGACGAGATCATCCATCAGCGCCGCCTCGAGTTCGCCTTCGAGGGCGATCGCTGGCCGGATCTCGTGCGGCTTGGCCTCGCGGGCACGGTGAAGTCGCTCGATGACCCGGGCTATGTCCTCTTCCCGATCCCGGCTCGCGAGATCACGACCTCGAACGGCAGCGTGACCCAGAACCCCGGCTACTGATCCCTCATGTCACAGCAACGAGGCCCCGCCGGCATGCCGGCGGGGCCTCGTTGCTTCGCGCCGCGTCGGTCCCGATCCTGCGACAGCGCCCGGCATGCCCATCAGCCCCCGCGCCGGCACCCTGCCGGATCAGTCGCTGCTCGTCGACGTCCCGCTCCTCGTCTCCGAGTACTACACCCGCCTCCCCGACCCAAAGGAGCGCGCCGAGCGCGTTGCCTTCGGCACCTCCGGCCACCGCGGCTCGTCGCTCAACGGCGCGTTCAATGAACGCCACATCCTCGCCATCACCCAGGCGATCGTCGAGTACCGTCGCTCCCGCGGGATAGACGGCCCGCTCTTCCTCGGCATCGACACGCACGCGCTCTCCCGTTCTGCGCTCGGC
>DASURJ010000989.1:0-2667 GCA_036280115.1 Gemmatimonadaceae bacterium | reverse complement strand
AAGGGCAAGCTGGCCCAGCAGATCACCCAGGTGCCCGGCAGCGCCGTGCTCACGACGACGCCGGTGGACTCCACGGTGGAGCAGCGCGCGGTGGCGTCGCCGCAGTTCGAGATCGACCGGCGCAACTTCGCCGCCGACCTCTTGCGCACCGGCCGCATGTCGCCGGCGCGCGCCGACTCGATCGCGTTCTTCGCCGTGCGCGAGGCGTACATCCGCGGCATCCCGCCCGCCGTCATCTTCGGCGTGATGCTCACCGAGAACGCGGTGTTCGTGAGCGACGCGAGCTCGAGCGTGGGCGCGGTGGGCCTGATGCAGATCTACCCGAAGATCTGGCTCAGGGAGCTCGGCTCGCGCTTCGGCCGCGATCTGACCAGCGACTCGACGAACCTGAAGTACGGCACGTACATCCTGGCCGAGTACATCAAGCCGCGCCGCGGGGCCAAAACGCCGTCGCCGGCGGACGTGCGGAAGGGCCTGCTACGCTACAACGGCTGCGTGCGCGGCACGAACACGCCCAACTGCCGGAACTACCCGGACAAGGTGAAGCGTTACGTGGAGCGAGAGGCGGAGTCGATGTGCGGCGGGCGGGATTTCTACCAGTGCATCGCGCGGCCGTTCATGGTCGGGCTGCTCGGACGAGACCCCGGCGATTGAAGGCTGGGCTTCGCAGGCCTGAGGCGTGAGTCGTTCAGATTTGGCGGTGTACGGCGGGTCGATGTTCGAGCGTCAGCGCGCCGGCTCCGTCTTCCAGAAATCGACTCCCCCCGCCTGCGGCCCGATCTCGACGCTGGCCACGCGCGTGAGCGCACGCAGGTCGATCACCTCGAGTGTCCCCGGCTCCGATCCGACTCCCTCGACCGTCACGAACGCGTAGCGGTCGTCCGCTGACAGCGCCACACCGCTGGGCACTCGGCGCAACGTCGGGATGCGCGCCAGCTCGCGGCCGGTCGCGATCTCGATGATCGAGACCGACTTCCCCCGTTTGTTGGTGCCCACGAGCAGGCGTCCGTCGCGCGTCGCCGCGAGGTTGTAGGTGCCGTCGCCCGTCGCGAATCGCCGCTTCAGCGTCCACGCGTTCGCGTCGACTTCGACGATCTCGTTCGACTTGTTGCACGCGACGAAGACGCTCGCGCCGTCGGCGGACGGCTGCGCCCAGGTGGGCGAGCAGGATACGTCTCCGGGCTTCGGCGCCTCCATGCCGTGACCGCTCATGTCGTGCCCGGCCTGGACGGGGCCGGTTCTCGCCGGCGCGCCCGGTATGCCGCGCTCCTTCCCCTTCGCGAGCACGAAGTGGCGGCGCACCGAGAGCTGCGTCGCGTCGATCTCGACGAGCGCGTCGTTCATCATGCACGCCGAGTAGTGCTTCGTGCCCTTCGGGTCGAGCCGGGAGCCGTGCGGCATGACGCAGGTGGGGATGCGCGCCACCTCGATCATCCGGTCCACGTAGACCACCGACACCGAGGACGTGACCGGGTCGCCGTACAGGTTGAAGTTCACGACGAACGCGAACGCGCCGTTGGGCGACACCTGGAGCGTCGCCGGGAAGGACGCGAGGTCCACCTTCCCCACGAGCGAGTCGCCCTGGGTCGTGTACTTCCACAGGGCACCGTTAGGCATCCCGTGCGCCGTCGAGACGTAGTAGTGCCGCCCGTCGGGCGAGACGCCGAGTCCGTGGGGCCCGACCAGCTCCGTGGGGTTGGTCCCCATGCGGTGCTCGCGCTCCACGCGCGCGCCGCCGGGCCCGAAGCGGACGAGGAAGACCTTGTCGTTGCCTTCGCTCGCGACGAAGACGAGATAGTCCTTGTCCGGCGGCGCCGGCCGCGCCGTTCCTGTCGCCGCCACCGCAGTGGTCTCGGGCGCGGGCACCGGCGCCGGCGGATCGACGCGCGGGCTCGATGCGCACGCCGCGCTCCCCAACGACAGCGTGACCGCCCCTCGTGCGATGCCCGCCAGACCGTGGCCAGCCCCGCCGAGGACCGAAAGCGAGGCGCGCACCGCGCGCCGACGCGGCCGACGACCGACGACCGGCGTCATGGCACCGCCGCCGGCCTCGGATCGACGCGCACGATCCAGAGCCCGTTGTTGAAGTCGTTCACGTACGCGAGTCCGTCGCGCGGGTTCACGACCACGCCCCACGTGAACGCCGCGTTCTTCGTCCAGCCGTCCATGTCGGCCGTGTTGAGCGACGCGATCTCTCGGCCCTGTGCCTTGAGGTCGCCGCGCAGCTCGCCCGAGATGTCGAACGCGTGGAATCCCGCGTCGTACGCGCCGATGTAGAGCGTGTCCCGCACCGCCCACACGTTGTGGACGCCGCCGTTGTCCGGCGTATACCACGCCACCGACTTCGGGTGCTCGATGTCCGAGACGTCGATCACCTGGAGCGTGCCGTACATCCGGCTGGCGGAGGCGTCCTTCGCGCCCTTGACGTTCCCCTGGCGATACACCTCGTCGGCGATGAAGACGTACCTGCCGCCACGCTGCCGCCATGCGGTGTGCGTGCCGCGCGTGAAGCCCGGGGCCGACGCCTGCTCCACCTCGCGGTAGAGCGAATCGAGATCGTACTTGAACTGCGACACCAGCACCGGCTTCCGCGGCGTCCCGCCCCGTATCCCGTTGCCGATGTCGAGGATCACCAGGCCGTCGTTCCAGTAGCTCGCATAGAGGAGC
>DASURJ010000988.1:0-7925 GCA_036280115.1 Gemmatimonadaceae bacterium | reverse complement strand
GCCCGTGGGGGTTCGAGTCCCCCCTTCGGCATGAGCGCGGCAAAGCCGCGCTCGATTCAGTCATTCGTCGGACGTCGCTACGGGTCCCGGCCCTCTGAGCCGGGACCTTTCGTCCCGGTTGCCCGTTGAGCGGCCGACGGGGGGATGTTCTCCGGCAGTGTGGCGGTCCCGAAGAGTCGGCGGAGCGACTCGTTGGCCAGCTCGAGGTATCGTGCGACGATCGCGCCGGCCCGGTCGGTCTCTGACGCTGCCGGTGCCATCGCCCCGGCGGACATGAGCAGGGCGCGGCCGATGCGCGTTCCGGTTGGCTCTGGAGACGAGCGTGCGCCGATGGCATGCCCCAGGGCCGCGAGACGGGCATTGAACTGGCGCTCGGCGATGTGCCGCATCCCGGCCGCGATGTTGCGGTCGCCCGCCCAGCTCTCGTCCAGCTCATGAGCGACCGCCGATGCCGTGCGATCATCGAGCGCGTCGCGCTCGGCCGAGAGGAGCCCCGCGGCGCGCCGCGCGTACCTGAGCTCCCACCGAGCACGGTCCACGTCGCCACCGGTCGCGACGGCACTCAGCCAATCGACGTCCTCGGCGTCTGGCTCGGCGAGGAGCCCTTGCACATACGCCGCGGCAGCCCGCTTGAGACGCCGCTGCTCCCGCCACGCGGTGAAGAACGGAGCCGCCACGACCGAGTGGGCTTTGGTCAGACCGTGAGGACCGGCAACCCTACGCGTTGTCGGACCGTGCGCTCGTCGACGAGCAGGTCGCCGAGATGCACACTCTCGAGCACGTCGTCGATCTTGCGCTGCAGCATCATCCACACGGGTCGAATGCTGCAGCTCTGCGACTCGGCGCACCGTTCCTCGCCGACGGGGTGGGACACGCAATGGAGGTCGAACGTCCCGAGCTCAGACGCCGCGATGACTTCGCGGACCGAGATCTCCTCCGGTGGCCGCGCGAGCGAATACCCGCCGCGCGCGCCGCGCGTGCTGTTGACGAGCCCCGCTCGCCGCAACCGAAGAAGAATTTGCTCCACGTAATCGCCCGGCAGTCGTTCACCGGCAGCGATCTCGCGTCCCGTGATCGGCCCTTCGCCTGCGCGTTTGGCCAGGTGGAGGGCGCAGATCAGGCCGTATTCTGCCCACGTCGTAATGCGCACGTCGGAAAGCTAAAGCCAAGCGCGGGAGCGCGTGAGTGGGCCGCTCGCCCGAGCGGCCCGCGGATTGAGTAGGCGGTCAGCCGCCGGCGCTTGCTGCGTGCGCGCCGCCGGGCACGCCGATCTCGGTCATCTTCCGAAGATCGAGCACCTCATCGACCTGGTCTGCCGGTAGTAGCTCGTCACGCTTCACGAGGTCACGAATCAGCACGCCCTCCTTCACCGACTGCTTGCTGATCTCCGCCGCGCGCGCGTAGCCGATATGCGGCATGAGTGCGGTCGCCAGGGCGGCCGAGCGCTCCACCCAGTACGAGCACATCGCTTCGTTCGCCTTGATCCCCGTGACCGTCTTGTCCGCAAGGACGCGGGCGGCGTTGGTGAGAATCATCATCGACAGCAGCACGTTGTGCGCGATGACGGGCATCATGACGTTCAGCTCGAGCTGCCCGTGCTCCGCCGCGATCGCGACGGTCGTATCACAGCCGATGACCTGGAAGCATACCTGATTCACCATTTCGGGGATGGACGGATTGATCTTCCCCGGCATGATCGACGAACCCGGTTGGACCGCCGGCAGCGTGATCTCGTCGATTCCCGTGCGCGGTCCCATGACCATGAGCCGGAGGTCGCTCGCGATCTTGCTCAGGTCCACGGCGAGCCCACGGAGCGTTGCGCTGAACGCAGCGGCGTCGCCCATGCTCTGCATCAGCTGGATGCGGTCCTCACCGATGCGCAGGTCGAGCCCCGTAATGGCCTTCAGATGCTTGTTCATCAACGCCGGGTATTCCTTCTCCACGGTGACGCCCGTGCCGACGGCACTGCCGCCGATTCCGAGGTCGCGGAGGTAATCCGCGGCTTCGTGCACGCGCCGCAGGGCCCGGTCGATCGATCCCGCGTACGCCGTGAACTCCTGGCCGAGCCGAATCGGCATCGCATCCTGCAGGTGCGTGCGGCCGGCCTTCACGATGTGGTCGAACTCGCGTCCCTTCTGCGCGAGCGCGTCGCGCAGCGCCTCGAATGCCTTCGAGAGCGCCGGCAGCTCCGCGAGCGCCGACAACCGGATGTTCGTCGGGATGGTGTCGTTCGTCGACTGCGCCATGTTCACGTGGTCGTTCGGGTGCACGGGCGTGTAGTCGCCGCGCTTGCCGCCGAGCAACTCGTTGGCGCGATTCGCGAGCACCTCGTTGACGTTCACGTTGTGCGACGTACCGGCGCCTGCCTGGTACGGATCGACGACGAAGTGCGCGTCGTGCTTGCGGTCCAGGATTTCGTCCGCCGCGCGGACGATCGCGTCCGCGGCCTTCGGATCGAGGCGTCCGGTCTCGCGATGCGTCATCGCCGCCGCTTTCTTGATCCAGACCTGCGAGCGAACGAACGGCCAAAGTGGCTTGAGCCCGCTGATCGGGAAGTTCTGCGTTGCCCGAACGGTCTGTACGCCGTAGAGGGCGTCGGCCGGCACGGCGAGCGTTCCAAGCGGGTCCTTCTCAGTGCGCGTCGAATCAGTCATCTCGGTCCTCGAATCGTCTCGTGATTCAGGCCGGCGTGACTCCGGCCCTGGGCCTCGCCTAACGGGATGTACGCCCCGCTTCCATGGGGCGTGCGGTTGGGGCAACGGCATGGTCGCCGGCGCGGCCGGTGGCCGCCGGTAGGAGGGCGAGCACGATGGTCGCGCCGGCGGCAACCATGGCCAACCCGAGCCAGCCGACGCTGATCGCGTGCAGCCGGCCGAAGACAATTCGCCTGGCATCGCCGGGCGGGAGCGCATCGAGCGCTCCGCCGATCTCCGCCCGCACGCGCTCGATGCGCGGAGCTACACCGAACTGCGCTGCTGCGCACGCGAGCGCCATGACGGCGAACGCCGCCCGACGCACCCGGTAGACGCGGCCGACGGCCGCACGGTCCAGCCAGATGCCGAGCAGCGCGGCGACGATGCCGGCCACGAAGATCACCGGCAACACGCGACCGACGACCGCGCCCGCGAGCGCACGTGATGGGAGGACCTCGAACGCAGCGGGTGCAACCACGGCGGCGAACAGCGCGCTCGCGCCAAGCCATGCCGACACCACGGCGACCGCCGGAGCCCCCCTCATACGCCGGCGATGCGCGCGGCGCCCGTCAGGAATGGATTGCTCCGCACCTCCTCACGAATCGTCGTGACAGGGCCATGGCCGGGATACACGATCGTATCCTCCGGGAGTGCGACGATTCGCTCGAGCGACGCGACGAGGTCCCGCGGGTTCGAGAGCGGAAGGTCCGTGCGGCCAATAGACCCCGCGAAAAGACAGTCCCCGACGAACGCGACGCCGTGGCCATGGAACACCACGTGCCCGGGCGCGTGCCCGGGCGCGTGCATGACGCCGAACCGCAGCGACCCAGCGTGCAGCACATCGCCGTCGCCTAACGCCTGGTCCGGTGACGGGGGTGGCTCCCACGGAAGCCCGTAGAGCGCTGCCTGGCGATCCGCCGCGCGGTAGAGCGGGTCGTCGAGCGGGTGGAGATACACCGGCACGTTCCACCGGCGCTCGAGCGCCGCGATGGCGCCGATGTGGTCGATGTGCGCGTGAGTGAGCCAGATCGCCTCGAGCACGGCGCCACTCCGCTCGACCGCCCGGATGATGCGCTCGCCCTCGGCGCCCGGGTCGATGACGACGCACGTCGTCGCACCGGGATCCACCAGGAGATAGCAGTTCTCCTGGAATGCGCCGACGGTGAGGACCGTGACGGACGGGGTCACGTCGCTTCCCACTCGCGCGTCAACGTCACCGGCGCCTCCGCCGTTTCGAGAACCGGTGACTCGCCGAGCCCGCGATGCGCGAGCCAGCGTTCCGCTTCGAGCGCCGCCATGCACCCCGTACCGGCCGCAGTAATCGCCTGGCGGTAGTAGTCGTCCATGACATCGCCCGCGGCGAACACGCCGGGCACGCTCGTCGCGGTGCGCCACGCCTTCGGCGTCTTGACGTACCCGTGCGGCGTGAGATCGAGCTGTCCGCCGAGAAACGCCGTGTTGGGCGTGTGGCCGATGGCCACGAACAGGCCGCCGACCTCCATCTCCGACACCTCGTCCGTCTCGGTGTTCTGAAGCCGAATGGCGGTGATCGTGTCGTAGCCGAGGACTTCGGTAACGCGGGTGTTCAGGACGGGGGTGATCTTCGGATGATTGAGTACGCGGTCGGCCATGATCTTCGACGCGCGCAGTGTATCGCGGCGGTGAATGAGCCGGACCTCCCGCGCGAACTTCGTCAGATAGAGGCTCTCCTCCATGGCGGAGTCGCCGCCGCCGACGACCGCGAGCACCTTGTCGCGGTAGGCGGGCAGCGCGCCGTCGCAGACGGCGCACGCGGACACCCCGCCACCCATCTGCGCGAGCCGCTCCTCGTTCGGTACACCGAGCCAGTTCGCGCGCGCGCCCGTTGCGACAATGACGCTGAGGGCCTGAATCTCGCCGGAGTACGACGGCTTCAACCGGAAGGGATACGCCCCGAAGTCGACGCTCGCGATGTTCTCCTGCTCGACTCGGGTGCCGAACCGCTTTGCCTGCTCACGGAGCGTCTCCATCAGCATCGGTCCGGTCACGCCGTGGACGAACCCGGGGTAGTTCTCGACCTCCGTCGTGTACATGAGCTGACCGCCGGGGATCATCTCGCGGCTCGGCTCACCCTCGAAGACAACAGGTCGCAGGTTGGCGCGGGCGGCGTAGATCGCCGCCGTCCATGCGGCCGGACCGGACCCTATGATGACCAACATTTCGGGAGGTCGCGTTTCCACGGATGTCGGGGTTGAGGTGGTTCCTGAAAGTTACCATCGACCGCCAGCCGGTCGGTGCCTACTTCCGGATGTGCCGACCGCCGTCGACCACGATCGTCTCTCCAGTCACGTAGTCGGCCTCCAACAGATAAATCACCGCACCCACGACATCGTTCGCCGAACCGAGCCGGCGGAGCGGCGTCGTCTGGCGGAGGCGTTCGCCGGCGGACGGGTCCCACCCTTCCGGAAGCATGACAACCCCCGGCGCGACGGCATTCACGCGAATCGACGGCGCGAGCGCCCGCGCGAGGGACCGAGTCATCTGGACGACGACGCCCTTGGAGAGGCCGTGGGGAATGTAGGCCGGCCATGTCTCGAGGGCTGCCAGGTCCGCAATGTTCACGATCGCACCGCCGCGTTCGGCCATGTAACGTTGTGCCGCGAGGGCCGTGAAGAAGGGTGCCCTCGCGTTGAGGGCGAACATCGCGTCCCACTCGGCTGGTGTCACCGAGTCGACCGGCGTGCGTTGCATGATGGCGGCGGAGTTCACGAGGACGTCCAGCGCACCGAACGCCTGAGCGACTGCGTCCACGAGCGTGGCCGGTCCGCGCGGATCGCTCAGATCGGCCTGAAACAGCGTGGCGGCCCCGCCAGCTCGGTCGATCTCCGCGGCTGTCTCGCGTGCGCCCTCCGCCGAACCGTGGTAATGCACGGCGACCCGCATGCGGCGCCCGCCGAGCGCGGTCGCTATCGCGCGCCCGACGCGCCGCCCCGCACCGGTCACGAGCGCGACGCGTCCGTCGAGGTTCACCGGGCCGCCTGCGCGCCGCGACGGTCCGAGAGCCGCGCGTCCTGCTGCTCGAGCCATGCTGCGGGGATCTGCATGGAGCCCAATACGCGAGCCCCGTCGGAAGCACCGTGCCAATCTGACCCGCCGCTGGGAACCAGCCGAAAGAACTGGACGAGTGCGCCGAGCCGAGCGGTGTCCTCGGCACTATGACCCGGGTGCCGCACCTCCAGCCCGTCGAGCCCCGCGGCGACGTAGCGCTCGACCAGCTCGCGACGACCATCGGGTCCCGGATGAGCGAGGATCGCGAGTCCGCCGCCGTCGTGAACGAGCGCAATGGCATCCTGCACCGTCAGACGGTGCTTCGGCACGTACGCCGGTCTCCCCGCGCCAAGGTAGCGATCGAAGGCGTCGCGTGAGTCGCGCGCCCACCCTTCGCCAATCAGCCCCCGTGCGATGTGTGGCCTCCCGATCGCGGCGCCCGCCGCCTGATCGAGGACCGATTGCATGGACAGCGGGACGCCGAGCGCGTTCAGCTTCGCGACGATCTGTTCGGCGCGACGGAGCCGCGTTTCGCGGAACGTGCGCAACGCGTCGTCGATGGCGCGTGGCCGATCGATGTGGAGCCCGAGCAGGTGGACCTCTTTATCGTCGTGGACGGCGCTGAGCTCGACGCCTGGTACGACGCGGATCCCGAGCGATCGCCCGGCGTCGAGCGCTTCATCCACGCCGGCCATCGTGTCGTGGTCGGTGAGCGCGATGGCGGTGAGGCCGGCCGCGTGCGCGGCGGCGATGACCGCTGCCGGAGCCCTGGCGCCGTCGGACGCGGTCGAATGCGCGTGGAGGTCGACGAACCGTGGTGCCGCCCCGGAGGACGGGGCTGCCACGCCGGTCACCGAATGTAGCCGGCTTCGGGCGAGGTGAAGCTCGGCTGCGACTCGCGGAAGAGGCGGAGGAGCTCGGCGTCCGGCATTTCCGCGAGCGACTGTTCACGCGACCGGGCGCCGACGGGCGAGTAGCGCGTCACGCGGACCTCGCGGGTGTCGCCCGTTCCCGAAATGAACATGAGCCCGAATTCGTCGTAGTCGTACTGCGTGACGTATCCGGACGGAAACACCCGCCATTCCTTTCCGTCGGCGGCGATGGTGCGTGTTGGCATGTCAGGAGAGATCCACTTCGGTGAGAATGGGCGGAGGGGTCTCGGCGTCGGCTACGGCCGCATGGGCCGCAGCGAGCGTGTCGGAGTTCCGCGCCTCGGTGAATTCGATGAAGAGTCCCGGTTCGCCCGGATCCTCGTACACCCAGAAGTTACACTGTGCCGCGCGCAACCGGTCGCGCCGGTCGCGCAGGCCCGCGAAGTAGGCGTCGCGCTCGTGACGAGCGACCTTGCACCGCACCATCGTGAGCGCCCGCGGCATCGTTAGGCCCCGGCGTCGGGATACGACTCGAGCGTGCGCTTCACCGTGGCGAGGAACTGGTCCGCGACGGAGCCGTCGATCACCCGATGGTCGAACGAGAGCGAGAAGTACGCGCACGTCCGGATCGCGATGGTGTCTTCGCCGTCGGGCCCCGTCACGACCTTCGGACGCTTCTCGATCGCACCGAGTCCGAGGATGGCGGTCGTGGGCACGGGAATGATCGGGGTGCCCATGAGCGAACCGAACACGCCGGGATTCGTGATCGTGAACGTCGCGTCCTGCACCTCTTCGGGCTTGAGCTTCTTGGCCCGAGCCCGCGTGGCGAGGTCGTTCAGCTGCCGCGTGAGCCCGACCAGCGATAGCTCGTCGGCGCGCTTGATGACGGGCACGATGAGTCCCCAGTCCAGCGCCACCGCGATGCCGAGGTTGTACTGCTTGCGGTAGATGATGCTGCTCCCCGCGACCGAGGCGTTCAGGATCGGGAACTGCTTGAGCGCTCCCGTGACCGCCGTGAGGATGAACGGAAGGAACGTCAGCTTCTCGCCGGATTGCTTCTCGAAGTCCGCGCGGATCTTCGCGCGGATGCGGGCGACGCGCGTGAGGTCGATCTCGAAGAACGAGGTCACGTGCGCGTTCGTCCGGCGCGACATCGCCATGTGCTCGGCCGTGAGCGCGCGAATGCGCGACATCGGCTCGACGACGTCGCCGGGCCACGGCTGCGGCATGGGGGCGTGTTGGTCAATCCCTGCCGGCGCGTGCTCGCACGGTTCAGGCGCTGCAGCGCTTGCGGGTTGCGGCCGGCCGCGAGATCGACCAGCGCCCATTCGCT
>DASURJ010000987.1:0-2185 GCA_036280115.1 Gemmatimonadaceae bacterium | reverse complement strand
CGCGATCCGCTGGGACGCGCCTTCGGATGGAGCGATCTCGCGCGAGTAGCCAATGCGCGGCAGCGCGAGACGGAAGCGCGCACCGGCCGGCGCACCTGGCTCGGAGCGGACCGCTATCAGGAGGCGTCGGAGGTCGCATTCCACGCGGCAGGGCAGCCCACGACCTTCGCCGTCAACCTCTCCGGGCGACGCAACCAGTACGACCTCTGGCCGCGTTTTCCGCAGGCCGCGCAGCCGGGTGACAACCTGGTCCTCGCACTCGACGAGACAGACGAGACCCATTCGACCGTCGTGAAGCTGCAGCCGTACTTCGCCGCCCACCGCCGCCTCGACCTCGTCCCGCTGCGGCGCGACGAGGGTGTGATCGGCCACCGCAGGCTCTGGGTGCTCGAGGGGTGGAAGTCCGGCTGGCCGGAGTGAGCTGAAGCCGCCTGTTTCCGTCCGGCGAGGCGGACTGTAGGTTGGGACGAACGCTCTCGGAGCCTGTCTCGATGGCGAGCGCGACATCGGCCACACGCGCATGACCGCACCTCGATTCCACCCACCGCGGCAGTCGCGCAGCCAGGAGACGCTCGACCGTCTCCTCGACGCCACGGAGACCGTACTCGCCGAGAAGAGCTTTACCGAGGCGACGCTGGCGGAGATCGTCGAGCGGGCAGGGGTGACGGTCGGCGCGTTCTACCGCCGCTTTCCGGACAAGGACGCGCTGCTCCACCACCTGGACGAACGCTTCTTCGCCGAGATGCATGCCGTGGCCGACGAGGTCTTCTCGGTGCAGCGGTGGGAGGGTGATTCCCTGCGCGGTGTCGTCGAGGGTTTCACCCGCATTGCAGTGGAGCTTTTTCGCGCACGACGTGGGCTCATGCGCAGCCTCTTCCTGCGCGCCCGGGTGGATCCCGTCCTGCGCGACTCGGCTCGGCGTCTGAACGGACATCTGCTCCATCGGCTCACCGGCCTGCTTCTTACGCGAAGGGACGAGATCCGCCACCCCGATCCCGAGCGAGCCGTCGCGCTCGGCTTCATCGTGCTGCTCGGCGCGTTGCGCGAGACCGTGTTGTTCGGCGAGGTCTGGCCGGAGCACGCGCGCACCGCGGACGCGGAGCTCGAGCGGGAGCTGGCGCGAGTGTATCTCGCCTATCTGGAGAGTCACGCGCTCGGTCCTTCCAGAGAACGGTAAGGCGCACTATCATTCTTGCGGCACCGCATCTCTCTGGACGGTGCCGCGGAACGACCGGGGACCGTTCCCCCGATCTTCATAGATGGCACGTCAGAGCGCCCGGCCTTGGCCGGGCGTTTCTGTTCTTTCCTGGCCTTCCGGGAACTTCGGGGAGAGTGCCTGATCGGCCTGCCTCGTTCGCGCGACGGCTGGCCCCACTGACAAGGGCTACGCGTCGGATCTCGCCGACGAGGCGAATCAGGCCGATCCGCGGCAAAGCAGAAAAAGCAGGCGATGTGTGCTCGTGTTCGACCTGCAAGCTGCGAGGCGCAGGGACCGGCCGCGTTCGCTGGCGCCCCGGTTGAATATCGCCTCGGCGCTGACGAGCTTGAGTCGTTCGACTCACCCGAGCCAGACGGGCGGCCATGACCTCCGTTCCCCGCGATCTCGACGCGTTCTTCAGCGCGAACCAGTCACGCATTCGAGACGAGTTGTTCGACTTCCTCCGGATCCCGAGCGTGAGCGCGCGATCCGAGCACGTTCCCGACATGCTGCGCGCCGCCGACTGGCTGTCTCAGCGCATGGAAGAGGCGGGGCTCAAGGCGACGATCCACCAGACGGAGGGTCATCCGATCGTCGTCGGCGAGTGGCGCGGTGCCGGAGCCGACGCGCCGACGGTGCTGATCTACGGTCATTACGACGTGCAGCCCGCGGAGCCGCTCGAGCTGTGGGAGAGTCCTCCGTTCGAGCCCACAGTCCGCGACGGCCGGATCTTCGCGCGCGGCAGCGCGGACGACAAGGGACAACTCTTCCTGCACCTCAAATCCCTCGAGGCGCACCTCAAGGTGCGCGGCACGTTGGGGGTGAACGTCATCATGCTGGCCGAGGGAGAGGAGGAGGTCGGCAGCGAGCACCTCGAGCACTTCCTGTCCACGCACACCGACCTGCTTCGCTCCGACTACGTGGTCATTTCCGATTCGGCGATGTTCGCGCCGGGGCTGCCGTCGATTCTGTCGTCGCTGCGCGGTC
>DASURJ010000986.1:0-2772 GCA_036280115.1 Gemmatimonadaceae bacterium | reverse complement strand
CGTCCGCGTCCCCGGGCGGCGAGGGGAATCGTCGCCCGCAGGCTGTAGCGCATGCGTTCCGACGTCACGCGCGCCTCACCGGCGGGCATCCCGGCGTCATCGACGCGCACGCCGGGCAGCCAGCGGTGCTCGGCGCGGTATCGATGACCGAACGAGACCGGTCCCAGGCTGTGGCCGTATTGCGCACTCAGCCAGGCCCGGTGCTCGGGTCGTCGCGAGAAGAAGGGGTCAGTGCCGTCGTCGCGTGCCGCCGTGACCGTATATCCCGCCGAGAGCTTGAGCGCCGGACTGACGGCGAACGATGCTCCGGGGCGCAGCAGCACCTGGCGCTCGTGCGTGGCATTCTGCGTCATGCGGAGTTGCGCATCGAACACGACCCCGAGACGGCGCGTGAGCTCGTGATCGCCGCCGTACACGAGCCAGATGGATTGACGCGCCGATGCGGGTGACGTTGTGTCCTGTGCCTCGAGTGACGCGGTCGCGGCCAGTAGGACGGCTGCGACGCAGGCAAGAGGTCGGGCCATCGGGTCTCGTCAGGCCTCGGCGAAGAGGAAGCGCTGGCGCGGTCTCATGTCGTCAAGACCGTTGCGCGCATGGACTGGCAACACACGCGCGTCGTACGTGATGCGCGTCACGTCGGCGGCTGGAACAATCGAAACCCGGAGCTACATGCATCCACGAGCGGCAGAGCTCATTGCGACGTTGGACCTGCGTCCGCACCCCGAGGGCGGGTATTACCGTGAGCTCTTCCGATCCCGGTCGTCGGTGTCGCCATCCGACGCGCGGGGCCGGCGCACGGCGATGACCACGATCTACTATCTGATCGAAGGGGCGTCGGGGAGCCGATGGCACGAGGTGGCATCGGACGAGGTGTGGCACTTCTACGAGGGCGATCCGCTGGAGCTACTCGAGCTCGACGCCAGTGGCGGTGGGCTCGTGCGCCACCGCCTCGGCCGCGTCGGTGTGGGGCGATCGCCCGTCCGCGTGATAGCCGCGGGGCGATGGCAGGCGGCACGACCACTGGGCGACTATTGCCTCGTGGGGTGTACGGTCGCCCCGGGGTTCGAGTTCGAGGACTTCCGTCTGCTCGCGGATGATCCGCGTGTCGCGAACGTCGTTCGACGATCGTGGCCCGACGTTGCTGACTTGCTGTGACGGTGGCGATCGCGCTGACGGCCGGCGGGCCCCGCGGGATCGAGGCTCAATGGATCCCGCGGGGCCGGGGGACTGTCGTCAGTCGCCCGAGACCGACCCGGTGGCCGGCGGGGTCTCGCCGGACGGGCGCCACGGGATCCATCGGCGAACGATGAGCCACCCGGCGAAGGCGAGCGCGCCTAACGGTACGAGAACGCCGAGGCTGGCGATGAGCCCCGCGATGAACCCGACGAAGTTACGCCATGCCTGGCGAAGCGCGACCGTGATCGGCCCGTCACCGGCCACCGGCACGATCAGCGGCGCGCGCTCGTGCATGGCGATGCTGAGCGTGCTGGTTGCGACGCGCGTTCGGAGGTAGCGGAGCCGCCCCTCGTACCGTTCGATCTCCTCGCGCACCCGTGCGAGCTCGCGTTCCACCGACAGCACGTCCTGCAGCCGACCGGTGCGATTCGCGAGGAGCTCGATCAGGCGCGCCTCGAGTCGGCGCGCGTTCTCGACTCGCGCCGCGATGTCCACGTACTCCTCGCCCACGTCCTGCGCGTTCACGTTGACCGACTCTACCTTGCCGATCGGCGCGAGCCCCGCGAGGGCCTCGTCGAATCGATCGGCCGGCACCTTCACTTCCAGCGTCGCGGAACGCAGCTGGTCACGACCGCCCTGGATCACGGTGTTGGCAACGAAACCGCCGACGCGCGTCGCGAGCGCGCGAATGCTCGCGATCGCGACGTCGAGTGAGTCGACCTCGATGCCCGCGTGCCCGGTCCGGATGATCATCGATGATGCCGCGGTGGTCTGCGCTACCGCGGTCGCCGACGGCATGCCGCTCGGTGCTGCCGGCGCTGCCGCCGAGAACTGCTGTTCAGTCTCGGATTGTTTTCGCACCTCGTTGGCCACGGCACCGCTGCCAATGATGCCCTGCGCGCGCGACTCATCGCGGAAGCCGTCGGCGCCGATCGCGGCAGGAGCCGGGGCGGGACGAGGCGTCATCTCGATGGCGTCGGTGGTCGAACCCGTCGCCGCGTCCTGACGGGTGCACGACGCGATCAACGACGCCGCAACGGCCGAGACCACCGCGACGCCGAGGACTCGGCGGCCGAGATGGGACGGCGTGAGTGAGCGGAAACGCAGTGGTGAAATGGCACGCATGGTCGGAGGCCGGCCGAGTGACGCCCGCGGGGCGGCCGGAACGCGCCTCCGCGGTACGGAGCGCCCGGCGAGTTGGAACTGATCGCGGGCGGCTCTGTCAGGAGACGTCACGACAGCCCGATTCATGCACACGCCGGTGGTGGCTGGGTACATTCAGCCGGTCTCAACCCTTTCTCCGGGCCCATGTACTCCTCACGCTCTCGGCTCCGTTTCATCGCCGCCGCTCTCTCGCTGATTCCGGCCTCCGCGGTTGTCGCCGCGCAGGCACGGCCGACAACGGGATCCACCGCGCGGTCCGCGGCGATCTCCAACGTGCGGTACGAGGTTACGTTCGACCGCACCACGGCTCCGGCACGCACCCTTGGGGTCACGATGACGTTCGACGTCACCGGCCAGGGCCCGGTGCTGCTGTCGCTCCCGGGCTGGACGCCGGGCGCTTACGAGATTTCGAATTATGCTCGCTGGGTCTCG
>DASURJ010000985.1:0-8434 GCA_036280115.1 Gemmatimonadaceae bacterium | reverse complement strand
TTCGGGCCGGGCGGAGCCGGGTACTACCGGTTCTCGCTCGTCGCCGAGCCCCGCGTGCTCGAAGCGGCCATCGCGCGAATGGGCGCGGCGTGCGCGACACGTGGGTGGGAATAGGAGCGGAGTAACGATGCAAAGACTCTGGACCGCTGGACTACTCTCGTGCGTCGTGGTGGCCACGCCTCTCGAGGCGCAGAGCCCCATCGACTTCGCGGCGCTCGAGGCTCGTCGGGACAGCTTCGCGGTGACCGTCCAGGGCAACGTGCTCGGATTCCAGCGCACGATCGTCGAACGCACCGAGAGCGGCTTTCGCGTCACCGACGACGTCGTGATCGGTCCGATCATGACCCAGCGCACGGAGATCGACCTCGCGCCCGACGGGACGATGCGCTGGACTCAGCAGACGGGACGGGTTCGCGGCCAGGACACGCGCATCGACATCGTCTACGCTGACGGCCGAGCGAAGGGCACGGCGACGACACCGACTGCTGCGGGCGGCCAGACGATCACGTTCGATACGACCATCGCGCCGGGCACGATCGACGACAATCTGATCACGGTGCTACTCCCGGTGTTCGCGTGGGCGCCGGGTGCCACGTTCACGGTTCCCGTCTTCCTTTCGGGCAAAGGCGAAGTCCATCCGCTGACACTCTCCGTGAAGGCCACGGAATCGCTCACGGTGCCCGCGGGGACGTTCGATGTGTACCGGGTGGAAATCGTTGGCGGGTCGGCACCCGTCGCCATGTACGTCACGACGACCGCGCCGCATCGCCTGGTGAAGGTCGCCCCGGCGGGTGCGCCACTCGAGTTCGTTCTGGCGAAATAGCGCGCGGGATTAGGGCAGCAGGGTTCGCGGCACGCCGCGCGGGTCATCTTCGTCTCCGAGCGCCATCGCGCCCGACTGCATCGCCACCGGTCCAGGTGGGGAACGGCAGGAGGGGGATGGACAGGATGAACACGATGACGAAGATGACCAACGCGGCGGCGGGGTTGCTCTCGCAAGCGGCCTGAAAAAGGAGAGGGGAACGGCCGCCCGGGACGCCACCGTAGGAAAGAGCAGCTCCCCACAGCTCCCAGGCCACTGCGAGATCAGCCCTCCCTCCCGCGGAGCGATCCGCCCTGATCCGTCTCATCCGCCCGATCCGTACCCCTGCCGAGGACGCCTGCCCGGCAGCGGAGCCCTACGCGGCCGCCGCGAGTCCGGCCCGTGTGCCTTGCCGATAGCTGATAGCTGATAGCTGTGTACTATCACATCCTCGGTGCAGCGATATGTTCCGCGCATGAAAGCGATCCGCCCTCGGGATTGGCGCGCGAGTCTCGCCATGGCCGCCATCCTCACATCGGCCGCCTGCGCGACCACTCGTCAGGCATCATCCGAAAGAGTCGCACGCGTGCTCGTCTACAACATGCACGCGGGCAAGGACGCGGGCGGGGTCGACAACCTGCAGCGCATCGCGACGCTCGTGGACAGCATCGATGCCGACGTCGTGCTGCTCCAGGAGGTCGATCGAAATACCACGCGGTCGGGTCGAGTCGATCAGCCCGCAACGCTCGCGCGACTCACCGGCCGGCATGTCGCGTTCGGCAAGTCGCTCGATTACCAGGGTGGGGAGTACGGGATCGCCATCCTGTCGCGTTGGCCGATCACATCCGACACGACTTTACCGCTCCCCATCGACCCGCCTCAGCCGCGCTCGGGGGGCTCGTACGAACCGCGCGCGGCGCTCCGAGCGATGATCGCGGCGCCCGGCGGTCCGCTCGCCGTCATCAATACGCACCTCGATGCCTCGGGCGACGATCGGTGGCGGCGGCAGGAGATCCGCACCGTGATCGCGATGGTCGACTCGCTGCGCTCGCGAGGGATTCCAACGCTCGCCGGCGGCGACATCAACTCGACTCCAGAGAGCGAGGTGCAGGCGACGGCACGCGGCGCGGGACTTCGCGACGCATGGTTGGAGTGCGGTTCGGGCGCAGGCCTAACGTATCCAGCGGGTTCAGCGGTGAAGCGCATCGACTACCTCTACCTGACCGGCTCGGCCACGTGCAGCGAGGCTACCGTCATCACGAGTCAGGCGTCCGACCATCGACCGGTGTTGTTCGTGGTGCGGGACTGGTAGCGAATCGCCAAGCCGAGAGGCGGCGTTGCGGGCCAGGTGTGCGCACGGCATCTTTCTCGACCCTCCTTCGGGGTCGATGGTCGTGAATCAGACCGAGAAGCTTCTCGCCTACGTCTTCTGGCACTGGCGCCATCCGTCGGCGGCAACCGAGGCGTACGAGGCCGCGCAGCTCGCTTTCCAGCGTGCCCTCGCCGAGTCGCCAAGCATCGGGTTCGTGCGGTCGTTCTCGCATGCGATTGTCGGCGCGCCGTGGGCGAACAACGGCGGTGAAGCATACGAGGACTGGTATCTCGTCCGCGACTCCGGCGCGCTCGATCCGCTCGACGAAGCGGCCGTGACCGCCGGCCGTCGTGCGGCGCATGACGCCGCCGCGTCCCTCGCCGCGGCAGGGACCGCGGGGCTCTACCAGCTGCGACTTGGCGCCGCGCCCAAGTCGCCGCGTTCGGCGCAATGGTTCGTGAAGCCCGCAGGGATGTCCTACCCGCAACTCTATGCGGCGGTCGAGCCTGCGCTCGCTCCCGTGGGCGGGTCACTCTGGATGCGCCGGATGACGCTCGGCCCGGCGACGGAGCTCTGTGTGCTGGCGGACGCGCCCGCGGCACTCGCGCCGCCGTTCCAGATGTTCGCGTTTCAGCTGCGCCCCGTGTGGAGCGACGGGATGGCGCAGCTCGCTCAGCGTTAGGCGGTCGCCGCGTGCGGACGTCCATTCTCCTCTGGAGCACCGTGTCCGGGCTCGTTCTGGGGTTGTTTGCCGGGGCAGTGCTCTTCGCCGTCCCGGTGATCGGAACGGAGCTCGCGGCCGGCGTGGTCCCGCGACTCGGGCCGCGAGTGCGACTCACGCTCGCGATCGTGTCATTCGCCGTGCTGCCGCTCGCTGGTGCGGCGCTGGGATTGCTCGAGGGACGGCTCAAGCTCCGATGACGACCGCCGACGTCACACCGCTGTTCTCGCAGCCGCGAGTCCGCGTGCTCGATGCCAGTGACGCCGCAGCGTACAGCGCGTTCGCCGAACGACTGTTTCGCGAGACGTACGTGGACGGATACGACCCCGCGGACATCGACGCGTACGTGGCCGGCGCGTTCAGCCCCGAGCGTCAGGCCGCGGAGATCAATGAACGCGGCGGACGCGTGCTCGTGGTCGAGGATGACCGGAATGGCCTGCTCGCCTTCGCGCACCTGCGGCAGACGCCGACCCCCCCGGAGCTCGCGGGCCGGTTCGGCGTGGAGATCGTCCGCTTCTACGTGGACCGGCCGTGGCACGGCCACGGGATCGCGCGCGTCCTCATGTCGGCGTGTGTCGCCGAGGCGCGCTCGCGCGGCGCGGACGCGTTATGGTTGCTGGTCTACCAGCACAACGCGCGAGCGGTGGCGTTCTACGAGAAGTCCGGGTTCCGCAAGGCAGGCACGCTGCCGTTTCGGCTCGGAAGCCGCGTGGACCAGGACTGGCTGATGGTCAGGATCATCGCGAGCTGAGCTCACCTCGTGGCCGCGGATCACTACAAGCGCATCTACGCCGTCGTACGGCGAATTCCGCGCGGACGCGTCGCGAGCTACGGACAGGTCGCCGAGCTCGCGGGCATTCCGCGTCATGCTCGGCAGGTGGGCTACGCACTGCACCACCTGCCGAACGATTCCGACGTCCCGTGGCAGCGCGTGCTCAACGCGGCGGGCGAGGTCGCGAAGCGCGCGTACCCGGAGGATGCGCGCTGGCAGCGCGAGCTTCTCGAGGACGAAGGAGTGGAGTTCGACGTCCGAGGACGAGCGCTGCCCCGGTTCTTCTGGAAGCCTCGTCGGAAAGCGTGACCCGCACTCACGGGTTTCGTTAGGACTCTCGTAGCACGATGGCGGGATCGGTACGGCTTGCGCGAACGGCCGGCACGACGGCGGCAGCCAATCCCACCACCACGAGCGTCGCCGTCGCTCCCGCGATGGCGAGCGGATCGGCGCTCTCGACCTCGTAGAGCAGCGACCCGAGCAGCCGCGCCAGCGCGACGAACGCGGCGATACCAACCGCGATCCCCGCCAGCACGAGTGCGGCCCCACGCGCGACGATCATGGCTACCACGCGCCCCGGCATCATCCCGAGGGCGATGCGCACGCCCCAGTCGCGGCTCCGGCGGCTCACGAAGTGCGCGATCACGCCATATACCCCGACGGCGCCGAGCACGAGGGCGAGCGTCGTCAGAATCGCGAGCAGCGTCATGACCTGACGCGCCGGTCCGATCGCCAGGTCGAGCACACGATGCAGCGTCGTCACTCCCTGCACCGCGGCGCTCGGCGCCACGCGCTGGACGATCTGGCGGGCTTCATCGAGCGCGGACTCAGGAGAGCGTCCCTCGGTCTTGAAGGCGAGCGTCTGCACGTCGCTCACGAACGGAATCGCCTCCAGAAGCATGTACCGGGTTGGCGCGGGTGCGTCGGTGAGCTTTCCTTCGGCAACGTCACCGACCACGCCGACCACACGCGCCCAACCACCGAACCCGTTCGACACGCGTCGCCCGATCGGGTTCGTGTTGCCGAAATACTTCTTCACCAGCGCGTCGTTGATCACGGCCACGCCGTCGGCGTCCGGCGTCCCGGCGTTCATCCGGTCGGACTCCGACAGTCCACGCCCCTCGCGCAGCGGGATGCCCATCGTCTCGAAGTAGCCGGGGCTCACGAAGCGAACGAAGGTCGTCGTCACCTCCGTGGCCGGCGTCCCCTCGATCGCGATGCCAGAGCTCCAGCCGCCGCCGCGCAATGGGAATTTCTGGACGAGGCCCGATGACACGACGCCCGGCATGTCAGCGACGGCGGTGGTCATTTCCCGCAGCACCTGCCTCCGGCGCTCCGACGGAACGTCGTTAGGTAGCGTGATGTCGATGACGCCGACGCCTTCGGTCGCCACACCCGGCTCGATGGCGTACAGCTTCGATACGCTGCGAATGAGCAACCCCGCCCCGGCCGCCATCACCACGGCCAGGGCGACTTCGGCCACCACGAGCGATCCCTCGAGCCGCCCACCGCGCCCTGCAATGCCCGCCGTGCGCGAGCTACCGAGTCGCTCCCGCAAGTGGCTCCGCCACATCGCGATCGTCGGGGCGATGGCGACAAGGGCGGATGCGACCACGGCAACCGCCATCGCGACCCCGAACACGCCCCAGTCGAGCGACGCGCTTTCGCCCCAGGCGCCAAGCGGGAGCGCCGCCACGAGTGTCCTGAACGCGGCCGCGGCGAGCAGCCCGCCAACGACTCCCGAGGCCACTCCCAGCAGCGTTGCCTCCGCCACGAGCTGCTGCGTGAGCCTGACGCGGTTCGCGCCTAACGCGGATCGGACCGCCAGCTCGGTCGTCCGCCCCTCGACCTGCCCGAGCATGAGCGCCGCGACGTTCGCGCAGGCAATGAGCAGGATCAGGCCCATCGCGGTGAGCGTCGCCACGAGCGCCGGTCGCATCGAGCCCACGAGATAGGTCCGGAGCGGCGTCACGGCGGGCTCGCGGGTCTTGTCCCACTGCGGTGGATAATCCCACTGCTCATCGAGCATCTGCGCGAACGAGCGAAGCGGACCCGCCATTGCCTCGACCCGATGTCCCGCCGAGACGCGCCCGATGAACGCGTAGTTCCCGGACCGATTGCGCGGGTCCATCCGTTGCGCGAGCCAGACCCGTGTCTTGGGATCCGGGAACCAGAATCCAGCCGGCATGACTCCGACGATCGTTCGCGGAGTGCCGTCGAAGCGAATGGACCGACCGATGATCGCCGGATCGCCACCAAGCTCCTGCCACAACCCGTGGCTCAAGACCGCGACCGGCTCCGCACCTACCACATCGTGGCCCCGCTGGAACCCCGTCCCCAGCGCCGGAGCGACGCCGAGGACCGTGAACAGCTCCGCGGATGTCGCGATGCCAGGCACAAGCCGAGCCGGGCCATCGCCTATCTGAAGCGTGGCATCGTCGGGGTGGTACGCGGCAACGCTCGAGAACCCGGGAATTCGCCCTCGGAGGTGGAGGAACTCCTGTTCGCTCCAGTCGTACGGCGCCCAGAACGCCGCCAGCTCGTGCTCCGCCGAGTATGGCAACGGCTCGACGAGAATAGTCCGAGCGATCCCGTAGATCGCGGCAGTGCCGCCGATACCGAGGGCGAGCGTCAGGACGGCCAGGCCGGCGTAGAGCGGGCGTCGGATGAGGCGGCGAGCGGCGTAGCGAGCGTCCATGATCCAGCTTTCCATCGACGGGCCTCCAAGTCGCATGCGGTTTGCCCTCGGCTCGAACCCTGTCCAGCCGCGCCACCAGCTTCGCCGAGCGAGCGCGGGCAGGGACGCGATCGTCTGGCGCCAGAACCATCGTCTCGCCGCGGGCTCCCCGAGCTCCGTCGCGCGCTGCCGGAATTCAGCGACCAGGTCGCCCTGCACCTCGTCCCGCTCCGCGAGCGGGGTCAGGGTGCGAAGCACCATCAGCGGAACGCGCGGTGGATGAGGGGGTGCTGGCGAGCTGCCTGGGGCCATGGACTGAGTGTAACGGGGGCGTGTGTACTACAATGTAGAAATACGGGTCGCGCGACGTCCGGTTTCGAGGTCGCATTGCAGGTGATTGGATGGACCACCCACCGAAATGGTTCAACCGCTCCACTCAGTCCGGGTGGATGCCGCCCTCGAGCACGACAATGATCTGGTACCGGGCGAACGGCTTCTCGGGTTTCCAGGACTCCTCGTCGTCATCCTCCCACGACTTCCGCATCGCGCGCATGGCCCGGATTTCCGCGAGGTCGTTGGCGATTGCCTCCTCGACCTCCGGCGAAAGCGGAAGATCCGCGACCGAGTCGGGTGCGTTTGCGAGCGATATGAGGTACTCGGTATCGTTAACCGCGATGCTCTCGGTGGGGACGACGGCGCCGTCCGGACCGCGGAGCTCGAGGGCAAGGCTGTCGAGCTCGTGCTCGAGCGATACGGCGTCGGCGTACTCGGTGGTCTGCCGAATGGCGGCGGGAAAGCCGCGCGGCGTGTGTCCGTCCGCCTGCTCATCAACCTGAGGCCAGACGTCATCCATGACGCGGTACAGGCACCGTAATGCTGGTCCGACGCCGGTGATGACGGGCATGAGCTTCTCGCCGAACGGACTGGGCTCGAAGTCGCCGGCGAGCAGGCCGGGGGCGGCCCGCTCATATCCGAGGGTGGACTGTCCAATCAGCCTGCCGCGGCTCCAGAGCGTGTACATCTCGGCTCCCGGGGAAGTGGTAGCGCCAGGATACAGCCGGGAGGGCGGTACGCCGTCATCATCGCTTTGCGGACATCATCGATTCATCGCGTGACGGCGGGGGCCTCGAACCTTCGGCGACGCCACACCAGCTCAGGTCACCTTCGTCATCCTGTCCATCCGGTCTTCTGCCGTTCCCGGAGCGGTCGCGGTGCTCGGAGCGTCAATCGCAACGGGCCCGATGCCAGTTTTCCACGGTCACCGCGTCGAGGAACAGAATGAGCGGCGGGATGTTCGGAGCCTGCATCTCGAGCACCAGCACCCCATTGCCACTGGAGAGCAACCGGAACATCGCCTCACGCTCGGCCGGCGGCGCGAGATCGTAGCTTCCGTAGGCGAGCTGGCCCGTCGTTCCGACGAGATTCATCGAGACGATGACCTTCGTCGTGTCGCGTCGGTCGCGGAGCGTGAGGCGCTTGGGCTGACCGATCAGTCCTGTCGAGTGCACACTGTACGTTAGGCTTCGTGGCGCCGTCTCGCCTTCCTCGTGATCACGAAAGTTGACGTATTCGGCGGTCACGGTGCCAACGTCTGCACGCGAGGCCGAGCCCAGGGTGCCGACGAAGCGCGTCTCGTACTTGCACCCATAGATGTTGCAGGCACTGACAGCCGCCGTGAGGAACACGACGATCGCGACTCGAAGGGATGGCCGCATACGTCGTCGTACTCCAAATTCAGGTCTCGGTTCCCCCGCAGTGACTCACACGTGCGCCGTAACGCCCACTGCATGATCGGCTCGTCCCATCGCCGCCGTCCATCGATTCGCTCGCGTAAGAGGGGTCGGTCGGCACGCGCCGCTGGCGTATGCGCGGCGATCGCGCTCCTGGCCGCGTGCTCGTCACCCGACGACGTGACCGGGCCGCCATCAGTGGATCCCGACACGACGGCGCCACCTATCGCGCGCGAGATGCGCGGGCTCTGGGTCGCGACGGTTGCGAACATCGATTGGCCGTCACGCGCCTCGCTCACGGCCGACCAGCAGCGCGCGGAGCTCCTGAGCATTCTCGATCGCGCCGCCGCGGCCGGGTTCAACGCGATCGTGCTTCAGGTTCGTCCAGCCGGTGACGCGCTCTACCGGTCGTCGCTCGAG
>DASURJ010000984.1:0-8943 GCA_036280115.1 Gemmatimonadaceae bacterium | reverse complement strand
GCGACGCGCAGGTCATTGGAAAGACGCTCAACCTCGACGGGCAGCAGTACGTCGTCATTGGCGTGATGCCGGCACACTTCCGGTTCCCAACCGAAGATGTGCAACTCTGGATTCCGACCATCCTGCGCGAGGAGGACTTCGCGAATCGCGGCAACAACTATCTCGATGGTGTGGGCCGCCTCAAACCTGGCGTGAGCTTCGAGCAGGCTCGGGCCGAGCTCTCGTCGATCGCCCTGGACATCGCGCGCGAGCACCCTGACGACGATCCCGATCTGGGGTTCAGCTTCTTCAAGCAGCGCGACCAGATGGCACCGCGGTATCGTCAGGTGTTGCTGGTGCTCTGCGGTGCGAGCCTCGCGATGCTGCTCCTGACCTGCGCGAATCTCGCGAACCTGTCGCTCGCACGGGCGGCTGGCCGCGAGCGCGAGATCGCGGTCCGTGCCGCGCTCGGTGCCGGGCGCGAGCGGCTCGTCAGGCAGATGCTGACCGAGAGCATCGTGCTCGCCGGGGTCGGTGGACTCGTCGGCGCGGCCGTCGCTTACCTGACGGTCCCGCTGCTTGCGCAGCTCGTGCCCCCCACCCTGCCGATTGCCTCCGAGCCGAGCGTCGATCTGCGGGCGCTGGCCATCGCGGTCGGCTTCTCCGTGCTCACCGGTCTCGGGTTCGGGTTGATACCCGCGCTGCGTGTCGGTGGCCAGCGGAGCTTCGTCGCGTTGCGTCAGGGCACGCGTGGCAGTGCGCAACGGCAGCGGCTCCGGACCGCACTCGTCGCCATCGAGGTCGCGGTGTCCGTCGCGCTGCTGGTCGCATCGGGGCTGTTGATTCGAGCGGTTTGGCGCGTGCAGGCGGTGCCCGCCGGATTCTCGTCCGAGGGCGTGCTGACGCTGCGAACCCAGTTGCCTCGACCGAAGTACGATGAGCCGGGCCGGCGCGCGAACTTTCACGGTCGAGTGTTGGCGGGGGTGCGTGCGCTGCCGGGCGTCGAGGCTGCGGCGTACACGAGCGGACTGCCGACGGTGCTCACCGGGGGGATCACACTCATCCTGCTGCCCGGCGAAGTGGACCGTCGCGACGGCACGCAGAACGCGAGCTTCCGACTCGTCACGTCGCAGTTCTTCAGCACCTTGCGGATCCCGCTGCGGCACGGGCGCGTCATCGGCGACGACGATACCCGCGATAGGCCCCTCGTCGCGGTCGTGAGCGAGTCGTTCGCGCGGCGTCACTGGCCTAACGCCGACGCCATCGGCCGGACGTTCCAGACCCGCGGCCAGGTGCGCACGGTCGTCGGCGTCGTCGGCGACATCAAGGTGAGAGGGCTCGAGCGGACCAGCGAACCGCAGCTGTACATTCCCTTCGATCAGGCCCCCGAGCCGACGGGTGACCTCTACCTGCCGAAGGACCTCCTCGTGCGATCGTCGCAGCCGGCCGTCGCGTTGGTTCCCGCGATTCGCGAGATCGTCCGCGCGGTGGATGCGCAGCAGCCGATCTCCAACGTGCGGCTGCTGTCCGACGTCGTCGGTGACCAGACGATGACGCGGCGTGCCCAGGTGCGTATCCTCGGAGCGCTCGCGGTGCTCGCGTTGTTACTTGCAGGGGTCGGCATTCACGGCCTTCTGGCGTTCACGGTCGCGCAGCGCGATCGCGAGATCGGGGTCCGTCTGGCGCTCGGGGCGAATCCCACACGGGTGGGGAGGATGATCGTGTCCGAGGGGATCCGCATGGCCCTGATCGGGGTCGTGCCGGGCGTGCTCATGGCGTACGGTGCCGCGCGCGCGATGAGCGCGCTCCTGTTCGGCGTGCGGCCGGACGATCCGCTGACCATCGGGGTCGCGACGGCCGCCTGTTTCGTCACGGTGGTGACCGCATGTGTGCGCCCGGCGTTTCGGGCCGCCCGGATCGATCCGATCGCTGCGCTTCGAGCCGACTAGCGATCGGTCATCATCGTGACGCGGTCGATTCCGAGGGAGTATTCGAACTCGTAGAAGTGTTTGCCGCCTTCGATGGTGATCCTGAACCGGCCGGCGAGGCCCTCGAGCTCGTCGGTGCCCGAGTCGGGCACGACGGTGACCGTCAAGTGCATCGCGCCCTGCGACATGTGCCCGAGGTGCTGGAGAATGAAGCTGCCGCGCCGCCCGTCGAGCGTGCCGGTGACCTGTTCCAGCGCCACGTAGCCCGCCGAGCCCGCGACCGGCGTCTCAGCGCCGAGCATGTGTCCCTTGCTCGTGCCGGAGAGGTCGCCCTGGAATTCCTTCTGGAGGAAGAGGCGACTGAACGGCCCGCCTCCGGAGTCCGGAGGCTGGGGATTCAGGCGTACATCGAACGTTCCGCGCGCGGTCATGACGGCTCCCTTGGGCGGTGGCTGCAACGCGCTCGCGCCGGCGCGAGCCGAGTGATACCCGAGCGCGCTGGCGAGCGCGCCACAGAGCGTGAGGAGAGCGACGAGGGCTCGGCGTTTCATCGTCGGCGGAGTAACGTTGGGGCATGATAGTCCCAGACCTGCGAGCCGTATTGAAGAAGTGCGACAGCGCGCGCTGCGGATGATCCGCCGCAAGATCGCGCCCTCGCGCGGCGTATTGCGCACGGCGACCGCCGACTCGACCCGTACGCGTCACGTGCGCTATCACCCGTCGGCGGCGCTCGCACCATGGGTCGAGCATTACTGGTCGGTGGAATGGGACTACGGCGGCGCCGCGCCGGAACGCGTAGAGATCCTGCCGCATCCGAGCGTACACCTCATCTTCCAGCGCGGCGTTGGCGCCGGCGCGAGGGTCATGGGCGTCGCGCGAGGGAAGGTCACGCGGGTCTTGCGGGGTACCGGCGGGATCTTCGCGGTGAAGTTCACGCCGGGCGGCTTCTATCCCTTGCTCCGCGCTCCGATCTCGACGCTCACGGATTCCATCGCGAACGTTCGTGATGTGTTAGGCAGCGAGGGCGTGGCGCTGGCACGTGCCGTGTTGGCGGCGCGAACCGATCCGGCACGCGCGATGATCGTGGAGCGATTTCTTGGACAGAGACTCGCGCACGAAAACAGCGATGACGTGGTCAGGTTCGCTGGGCTTGTCTATTCGGTCGTGAACGACCGGACGATCCTCAAGGTGGAGGATCTGGTGGCCCGCTCAGGGGAGAAAAGGCGGACGCTCGAGCGTCGGTTCGCGAAGTACGTGGGGGTGAGTCCCAAGTGGGTGATTCAACGGTACCGGCTCCATGAGGCCGCGGAGCAGCTGGCATCCGCGAACGGGGTGAGCCAGGTCGCCTTGGCACTCCGGTTGGGCTACAGTGACCAGGCCCATTTCGTCCGCGACTTCAAGGCGGTGGTGGGGAAATCGCCGGCCGCCTATACCAGGATGGCGGCACTCGCGAGACGGTAGGAACCCCTCCGCAGCGTATTGCGGTCGGTGCGGCGATATCGTATAGTACGATCTCGTACTATACGGAGTCGTCCTATGTCGCACATCACGACTGCACATCCACCGATCGCGCGCCAAGCGTCCGGCACGCGCCGCCTCACCGACGCCGAGTTCGTCGCCGCGTTCGAGTCCTGCACGCTCGCGCCCCATGCCTTCCGCCACTACGACCACGTTCGCCTCGCCTGGACCTACCTCCGCACTCTCACGCTGCCCGAAGCAACCAATCGCATGGCAGCATCCATTCGCCGGTTCGCCCTGCACCACACGGGAACCACGGCGAAGTACGACGACACCCTGACCCGCGCCTGGATGCGCCTCGTGGCTCACGTGCGCGAGATCTCCGCCGACGCGCCGGACTTCGCCACGTTCGCCGAAGCCAACCCCATGCTGCTCGATCGACGACGGGCGTTCGATCACTACGGCGTCGCCGCGCCATGACGCTCCGGCTCGTTCCCGCGCTCCACCGCGCCACCCACGCGGTCGCGATGCTCCTCGACCACGCACCGCACCTCGGCGTCACACAGGCCGAGGCGCACGTGCTGTCGCACCTCGCCGAGGCTGGCCAGGCGACGGTCGCCGAGATTCACCGGGCGTTCGGGCACAAACGCTCGACGCTCACGAGCATCCTCGACCGGCTGGAGGCGCGCGAGCTCATCACGCGCGAGGTGAGCGCGAACGACCGGCGGTCGTTCGTCGTCGCGCTCACGCGCCAGGGGCGGTCGCTCGCCGCGAAGGTCGCGGCTCACCTCGAGGCGGTCGAGGCGGACGTGCGGCGCCACGTCGGCAAGGCCGACGCCGAAACGTTCGAGCGCGTCGCGAGAGCGATCGTGGAGATCGCGGAGCGAGAGACGTAGCGCCGAGCGCCTGCAACGGAATGATTCACGGTGCCACGCTACGATCACGCACCGGACGCCAGGTGGTCGTAGAGTGCGGCCATGACCTACACCTTCTACCACTGCGGCGTCCTCCTCGGCGAATCCGACCTCGAGGCGGTCTCCCCCAACCCTCGGCAACGGGCGGGGGTGTTCTGGCCAACGACTCACGGCCTGCACGTGTTTCCGCGTCTCAGCGGCATGCTCGCCGCGACGCACGCCCTCGCGACTCACATCGAGTCGAGCGGCCTGTGCCCGGACGAGTTGGACAACAACGCCGTCGAAAAGCTCCTCGAGACGACGCCGGCCGGCCAGAAGGTGCTCGACATCGGGCGTATGCTCAGTGACGTCGAGATGCGCTCGCCGGACGGTCACTGGATGGAGTTCACGTCCATCGCGTTCAGCGAGCCAGCAGAGATCCGGCGGCTCGCCCAGACGTTGGAAATAGACGGGGCTGACGAGCTTCCCGACCTCTCAAATCTCCCGGCCGACGCGCCACACTACATCGTCTCTGTCAGACTCTGTCATCCCATACCGCCTCCGGCGCTCGAGCGGCACTTCCAACGCTTCCAGCACGGGCATTAGCCGGGCGGCACCGTTACGGTCGTATCGGACAGCATCGCACCCGCCGGGTCGCGAATCGTTATGACGTATCGCCCGGCGGGAAGCGCGAGTGTGCGCCCCGCGTCTCCAGGCCGGAGGAGCACGACATCCCGCGGCACCGCGTCCGCCGACTCCGCCTCCAGCCGCGCCGCGACGACGCAGACCTCGTGGCCGCTACACGACGAGCCGCGGACCACGTACGGCCGCCGGGCGCCCGCGCGCCAGAGCCAATCCGGCCTGCCGTCGCGAAGCTGCGTACGCGGGAGAAAAACCGTCACGTCGTGGACACCTGGCCGATTCGTCCACGGGCGCCCCTCGGCGTCCACCAGCACGAACGGCGTCGTCCGCGCAGGGCGATCGAGGACGTGCCGGTAGATCGGATCCTCTCGCGCGCGGCTCGAATGCTCGTACATGCTCGTCTGGTCGATGGTGAGCGGATCGATCCCCGTGAGCTCGCGAAACCGCACCGCCATCGGCTTCGCCCCCGCGAGCGTTCCTGATTCATTGATGTGCGAGTAGCCCGCGTGCACCAGCACGCGAGCATCGGGACGGTCGCGGAAGATGCGGTCGCGCAAGTTCGTCGCCTGGCCGGTCTCGCGCGCGTCCTGCGACGTCGAGCCCATGGCCTCGTACGGCACCAGGACGTATCCGAGTCGTCGTGCCTCGCGAAGTACTTCGCCGAAGAGCGGCTCGTTCGAGTAATAGCCGCTCCCGCGCACCGGATAGTCGCGCGCGTTCAGCGACGAGTCGAACGGCGAGAGCGTCTCCGCCGCCAGGTGCGTGAAGCCTTTGGCGCGTAACGGCTCGAGCAGCGCGAGGGTCAGGAGCCGCGTTTGTGGAACGTGGTGCGCCTCGTTGATAAAGATCACGCGCGTACTATCGGCGGCACCGGAAATCGTCTCGACCGCATCGGAGACGCGGAGCTGCGCCAGTAACGCGGTGTCGGCCTGCGGCGCTGGCGAACCATCAGCGAGCGTGTCGAACAGTCGCACGGCCTCCGCCTGATCGCCGAGGAACGATGCGAACGTGCCAAGCTGCTGCGTGGACATGTCGCGAACGCTCTTGCTGTCCGGGTACTTCGCGGCAAGCTCCCGGACGAGCTGCATCTCACCCAGATAGTTGCCCGCCTGCTGGAGCGGCCGCGCGCGCTGCTGGTACTCGGTGAGAAATCTGCCGACGGTCGCTCGCTCGACCGAGTCGCGGTACGCTTGCTGGATCGCGTAGTTCGGCGACGAATCTCGCGCGGCTGGTGCCCCCGCAAGAGTCGCCGGCGATCGGTGGGTGCACGCGACCGAGATTGCGGAAAGGAACAGCACGACGGTCTGGAACGTTAGGCGCATCGACCCTGGTGTACGGGTAGCGGCTGGCTTCGAATCAGGAGAATGAGGGCTCGGACGGACCAACGCGAGGTGAGTCGGGACTGGCTCCATGGCTCGCGCAAACCGGTCCGGGGTAGGACCGGGGGTTGGCACAGCGCCGTGCCGTCGGGTAGCGTATACGGTCTGTACCGACGCGCACTTACCACTCGCTGCCGCACCGTCAGATTTGTGACTATTCTCCGTCGTATCTCCATCACGGCCGCGCTCGCTTCGCTGGCGCTGCTGTTAACCCTGCCAGCCAGCCTGCACGCGCAGCACGCGCACGCGGGGCACGGCACCGGCCGCATCACTGTCCCCGAGGGCGCCAACTATACGGTGGCGGACGTGGAGTTCATGCAGGGGATGATCGCCCACCACGCCCAGGCCATCCATACGTCCCGTATGGCCGAAGCACGTGGTGCCAACCCCCGTCTCCTCAGATTCGCCCAGAAGATCGACCAGTCGCAGGTCGCTGAGATCCGCATCATGCAGCAGTGGCTCCTCAGTAACGGCCAGGTCGCCCCGGACACGTCCTCGTGGCGCACGATGAAAATGGCAGGGATGTTGACCGAGGAGCAGCTTGCCGAGCTCGGCGCGGCCAAGGGCGTGGAGTTCGACCGCCTGTTCCTCGAGTACATGATCCTGCACCACGAGGGCGCGCTACAGATGGTCAAGGACCTGTTCGCCACTCCGCGTGCCGGTCAGGAAGTGGACGTCAACGTGTTCGCGAACGACGTCGTCACGGTGCAGACCGCCGAGATCGGGGCGATGCGCCAGATGTTGTCCCAGCTACCCGGAGCTTCTTCCGATGCACCTCGCTCGTAGAGCGTTCGCGCTCGTCGCACCGCTCATCGTCGTTCCTTCACTGCTCGCCGCGCAGACCTATCCGAGCAACAAGGACCCCCGCAGTGGGCTCAAGTCCGGCAGGACCGACGCTGGCGAGGCCGCGAAGAACATGCGCCTCGTGTCGAACACGCCGAAGCCCGCTGACTTCGATTCCACGCGCGGCCTGACGTTCGTCAACTCCGACCTCGCGTTCCGCGACAAATACGTCTACCAGGGCAACTTCGCCGGGTTCACGATCTGGGACGTAAGCGATCCGGCCAAGCCGAAGGTCGTCTCCACGGTCCAGTGCATTACCTCGCAGGGTGACCCGTCCATCATCGGCAACCTGCTCTTCATCTCGGCGGAAGGCGGAGGCAACCGGAACGATTGCGCGAAAGGCGGCGTGACCGACCCCAAGGACCACATGGCGGGCGTCCGCATTTATGATGTGTCCAATCCGGCGGAACCGCGGCTCGTGAAGAACGTGCAGACCTGCAAGGGCTCGCACACCCACACGGTCGTGCCGCACCCGAGGGACAAGAACGTCATCTACATCTACGTGTCCGGCAGCCAGGGGGCGCGTCCCGCAACGGAGCTCCCGGGGTGCAAGGAGGGCACGGACCCCGCCGACCCCACGAACTCGCTCTTCCGGCTCGACGTGATCAAGGTGGAGCTCGACAAGCCGGAGAAGGCCGAGGTGGTGACGGGCGCGCGTATCTTCACCGGGCTCGAGCCCGCGCCGCGCGCGGCCAGCCGGCCGGCTCGCGGCCGCCGCAATCGCCCCGGTGCAGACACGACGGCTCCGCCACCACCGCCAGTAGGTCCGCGGAACTGCCACGACGTGACGGCCTACCCCGCAGCCAAGCTCCTCGCGGGCGCGTGCGGCAGCTACGGATTGCTCGTGGACATCTCGAACCCCGAGAAGCCGGTGCGGCTCGACGCGAAGTCGGACACGAACTTCTCGCTCTGGCACACGGCCGTGTTCAGCAACGACGGCAAGAAGGTCGTGTTCACGGATGAGTGGGGCGGCGGCACGTCGCCCATGTGTCAGGCGAGCTCGATGATGGAGATGGGCGGCAACGCCATCCTCACCATCGACGGCAAGAAGAAGTACAAGCAGCACGCGTACTTCAAGATCCCGACGGCGCAGACGGCCGAGGAGAACTGCGTGTCGCATAACGGCGGGCTCATTCCCGTGCCGGGACGCGACATCATGGTTCAGGGCTGGTACCAGGGCGGTGTGAGCGTCATGGATTTCACGAAGCCCGACAAGCCCGAGGAACTCGCTTTCTTCGACCGCGGTTCGATCGACCCGCCGCGGGGTGCCGACGTACCGCTCACGCAAACACCGGGCGGTCGTGGCCGCGCGACGATCGGCGGATCGTGGGGCGCGTACTACTGGAACGGCTACATCTACTCGTCGGAGATGGACCGCGGGTTCGACATCCTCGAGCTGGAGCCGAGCGATCAGCTGTCGAAGAACGAGATCGAGGCGGCGAAGCTCGTGAGGTTCGAGGAGTACAACCCGCAGAGCCAGCCGAAGATCGTGTGGCCGGCGGCGTTCCCGGTGGTTCGCTCGTACGTGGATCAGCTCGTGCGCTGGGACGGCCTGTCGTCCGAGCGGACGACGGCGATCAACGCAGCGATCGACGCGGCCGAGCAGCAGACGGGCAAGGCGCGTCGTGATGCGTTGAATGCGCTGGCTCGTCAGGTGGATCGGGACGTTTCTGGTGCGAAGGATCCGGCGCGCGTGCGGATGTTGTCGGCGGCGATCAAGGATCTCGCGAAGGCGACAAAGTAAACCTCGAAATCGGGGTCAGATTCACAAATCATCGTTCTGTTGCCTCGGCAACAGAACGATGATTTGTGAATCTGACC
>DASURJ010000983.1:0-2068 GCA_036280115.1 Gemmatimonadaceae bacterium | reverse complement strand
CCACGCGCGCAACTCGCGACGGCGCGGGTCGCGGGCACGCGCGCCGGGCGCGTCGCGTTAGGCGAGCTGCTCGTCGCGACAGCGCCGGACATCGTCGCGTCGGTCGTGGACACCCTTCGCAGCGACCCGCAGATCCCCCGCGCGCGGCAGGTGACGCGCGCGGAGCTCGAGGACCACATCGCGACGTACCTGAGCGACATCGGCCAGATGTTCGCGATCATCGATGAGCGCGGCGCGAGCCGGCTCCCGCTGATCGTCGACGGCACGGCCATTCAACACCTCATCGCCGAGCGCCACGGGGCCCAACGCCGCCGGCTCGGCTGGACCGAAGAGGAGTTGCGCCGTGAGCATCGGGTGCTCGTGAGTGAGGTGGAGCGCGTGGTGCTGGATGCGTCCATGCTCACCGGGTCGCCGCCGAGCGATACGATCGCGTTGCTGCGCGTGATTCTCGAGGAGGCCGAGGAGGTCAGCGTTCGCGGCTTTCACGACGTGGATCGGCGGGTCGAGCGGCGATTCCCGTGGAGCCTCATCGAGGGGAAGAGCCCGGACCAGCCTGCGCCGGAATGACGGCGCGTCACGACGCGACGAGCCCCTCCTCGACGGCGAACCGCGTCAGCCCGGCGACGCTGTGAATGTCGAGCTTGCGCATGAGGCTCTCGCGATGCGTCTCCACCGTCCGCGGGCTGATGCCGAATCGGGCCGCGATCTCCTTGTTCGTCTCGCCGTTCGCGATCCCCTCGAGCACGTCGCGCTCGCGCGCGGTGAGGAGTGAGAGCTTCGACGCGCGCGCGTGCCGGTCGGACTCGACACGCAGCGCGTCGCTCAACCGCGTCGCCATCGCGGGGCTGAAGACGGACTCGCCCCGATCCACGGCACGCACTGCCCGGCGAAGCTCGGCGGGCGACGAGTCCTTGCGCAGGTAGCCGTGCGCGCCGGCCCGCACGCTCTGCAGCACGTACTCGGGTTCGTCGTGCACGCTGAGGATGAGGACGCGCGCCTCCGGGGCGGCGCGGCGGAGGTCACCGATCACCTCCAGACCGCCACCATCGGGCATCGACACGTCGAGCAACACGACATCGGGCTCGCACTCGGCCGCCAGCGTCACCGCTTCGGCCCCGCCGGCGGCCTCGCCCGCGATGTCGAACCCGTGCGTGGCACCGAGCACGTTGCGGATGCCTTCGCGAACCACGGCGTGGTCGTCGGCGACCAGGACGCGGATTCTCGGTTCACTGACGGGCGTGTTCGCCGTGCTCGCCGTGCTCGCCGTGCTCGCGGCGTTTGCCGTGTTCTCCATGTTCGCCGTCATACGACAACCTGATCGAGGGGCAACCTGACCGTCAACCGGGCACCGCCGTCGGCCGCGTCGGAAATTGCCATCGTCCCGCCTAACGCGCCGAGTCGTTCGGCCATGCCCGCGAGGCCGAGACCGGAATCGAGTCCTGCCGAACGATGCTCCGCGCCGGTCGTTCCGGCCAGTCCGCGGCCGTCATCGCGCACCTCGAGGTCGAGTACGTCACCGTGCCGGGCGAGCCGCACGACCACGGATGTCGCGCCGGAGTGGCGGGCGACGTTCGATAACGCCTCCTGGAGTGCCCGAAAGAGCGCGAGCTCGGCCTCCTGGGAGAGCGAGGGCACCGTTCTCGGCGCGTCGAACGACGTCGCGAGCCCGGTCCGCTCGCCGAACCCGCTCACGAGCGCGCGCAACGCCGGGAGGAGGCCAAGCTCGTCGAGCAGGGGCGGACGCAGGTCGCGCGTCACGTTGCGAATGCTCCGCATCCCGGTGTCGACGAGCTCGAGCACACGGTCCATCCGCGGCGCGAGCTCCGGATCGACGGACTCGCGGAGAACGCCCAGCTGCAGCTTCACGGCGGCGAACGCCTGCGCGGTCTCGTCGTGCAGCTCGAGCGAGATGCGCCGGCGCTCCTCCTCGTGCTGGCGAACCATGCGTGCGGACAGCTGCTCGAGCTGACGCGTCCGTGTGGCGAGGCGACTCGTCAGGTCCGCATACTCGAGCGCGGCGCCGACCTGCCGGCCGAGTGTCCGCAGAAACTCGTCGCCGAGCGCGGTG